>JAZOBI010000069.1:0-31028 GCA_045595885.1 Faecousia sp.
AATGGTTGGAAGAATATGCCTTCCCGCTTTCCGCATCAGCGCCACGCCAGAGAAAAAGCAAAACGAGCGGCGATGGCAGAAAAGGCAAGCAGGAGTTTGCTAAATGGCAAATTCTACAACTAGAACAAACGAGCAAGGCCCAGTAAGCCTTGCTCGTGTTGCTCAATAGGGATATTCGCAATAAAGAACAAATCCGAACCAATTTCGATTTACGAAATAGTTCGGATTTGTCGCGTTTGGTGACCCGCTGGAGATTCGAACTCCAGACCCATTGCTTAAAAGGCAATTGCTCTGCCAACTGAGCTAGCGGGTCCTATGGCTGGGATGGCAGGATTTGAACCTACGAATGCCAGAGTCAAAGTCTGGTGCCTTACCGCTTGGCGACATCCCAATGGTTGCGCGCCCGCAGCCGGACACGCGTGGTATTATAGCATAGTCTTCCCAATTTTGCAACTATTATTTTTCGCACAAAGGCCCATTTTTCTTAAAAAAACAGCAAACTAACCCAGGTTACGATGTTTTCCCCGTAAATGAAGGGTATTCCCAGGGCTTCAAACATGGGGATCACATTGATGCCGTGGCTCTCCACGCAGGGGTGCATCCGTTGGGGGAGGCGGCAGGGCTGGCCATCCAACCAGGCGCAGCGATCACACTGGGCGCAAGCCTCGGTGGATAAAATGTAGGGCTCCACATTCTGCTGGCGGAACATTTCCTGCACCTGATCCGTCAGCGCCTCGTGCTCCGGACGGGTGGCCAGGGTTTCTTCAATGTTGGCAATATCGGAAACCTCGGTCATGGTGACGATCATCAGGCATTGTTCAAAGGCCAGGCACTTGGCCTTGCAGCCGGAAACATCACCCACCGCAGGCGGGCAGGCCCAGCTTTTGTCGTACATGGGGCACTCATGCTGGCAGATCCAGCGGATCCGCTCCGAAAAATCCAGCTCCCGGGGGTCAAACAGATGGTAGCTGAACAGAGGCAGCTGGGCAAGTTGGGCTTCCAAAATTTCAAAATTCATGTACATTCCTCCAGGATCCGGGTACAGCCGGTGACCACATCCTCCCAGGTTTGGGTAAAATCGCCGGTGTACCAGGGATCCGCTACATCACGGGAAAGCAACGGCCGGCATTTGTCCGCGGCGTCGCCAAACAATCGGCGCAAATAGCGGGCGTTGGATGCGTCCATATAGAGAATCATATCATATTCGTCAAGTTCCTGCCGGGTGATCTGGTGGGCGGCGTGACCTGCGCAGGAAATACCATGCTTCGCCAGTTCCCGGCGAGCCGGCGGATAGACCGGATTGCCGATTTCTTCCCTGCTGACAGCAGCCGATGCGATATGAAACCCCCCTGTCCTGCCTGCCTTGGCCACAAGATCCTTCATCACAAACTCTGCCATAGGCGACCGGCAGATATTGCCGTGGCAGACGAACAGAATTTTTGTCATACAACGCCCTCGCTTTCGTTCGATGCTATTGTAGCACAAAAGCCCCCAAATTGCAACTTGTAGGGGTGGCCATTGGCCGTCCGTTACAGCAGACAGATGTGATAGATGCGGACGAGTGATGCTCGCCCCTACATCCCGTCGGCAAGTGTTTCGCATCTATAGCAGATAACGAAACCTGGCTCTCAGTCCAAACAGTAGTATCGCCAGCCGGTTTCCGTGTCGGCGCGGCCCAGCTTCACGCCAAAGACAGCGCCAATCTTCCCGGACGCGTAGATCTCCTCCGGTTCTCCTTCCGCCACAACGGCTCCATCCCCCATCAGCACCATATGCTCCGCCGTCTGGAAGGCATGGGCAATATCGTGAATGACCATGACGACGGTCTTGCCTTGTGCCGCCAGCATTCGCGCGTGGCGCATCAGCTGCAGCTGATGGGAAATGTCCAGGTAGGTGGTAGGCTCATCCATCAAAATAACAGGCGTTTCCTGCGCCAAAGCCATAGCAATATATGCTTTTTGCCGCTGGCCACCGGAGAGATTCTGCACCGGCTCATCGGAAAGGTCCAGGATGCCCATGGCTTCCATGGCGGCAGACGCTGCCGAATAGTCCGCCTTCCGGTAACGGCGGGGATAGCCCAGATAGGGGAATCTGCCATGGAGCACCAGATGCCCCACCGTAATTTCCGGTATCTGGCGGCCCTGGGCAAGATAGGCCACCCTCCGCGCCAGTTGCCGCCGGGGCAGCGCCAGGATATTCGAGCCATCCAGCAGCACTTCCCCTCTGTCTGCCGGGATAATTCCGCACAGGGCTTTCAGCAGCGTGGATTTTCCGCAGCCGTTGGGTCCCAGAATAACGGTTACTTTTCCAGAGGGAATTCGCAAATCCACATTCTTCAGCACCGGCCTGCCCGGATAGCCGGCGCAAAGCTGGTTGATTTCAAGCATGGCTGCCACCTCCTTTGCCCTTGATGAGAACAAACAGGAAGAAGGGCGCGCCCAAAAACGCCATCAAAATGCCCACCGGCAGCTCATAGGGCGCGAAAACCACCCGGGAAAGGGTGTCGTAAAGGGTGACAAAGCCGGCGCCGAACAGGGCGCAAAGGGGAATGAGGTGCCTGGCCTCCGAGGTGGCAACCCGGCGCACTCCATGGGGAACCAGCAGTCCCACAAAGGACAGCAATCCCGCAATACTGACGGCGGCGCCTGCCATGGCGGCGGACAGCATCAGAAAAACAACACGCATGAGGCCGGTGTTCAGACCCAGGCTTTTGGCGTTGTCCTCGCCCAAGGTCAGCACATCCAGCTCGCTGGAAAAGGTGTACAGAATCAGCAGGGAAACCAAAATCACCACCGCCGCAGGCGCCAGTTTGGTGTAGGTCACGGCGGAAAAATCGCCGATCCGGAAGTTGGTGCTGAGGATGCTCACTTCCGGCCGGAAGGTACGGACGGTGTCGGTAACGGCGCCCACAAGAGCATTCATGGCAACGCCCATGAGAATCACCGTTCCCCGGGACGCGCCCCATTTTTTCGCGCCCAGGCTCACCAGCAGCACAGATCCAAAGGCACCCACAAAGGCCCAAAGAGAAAACTGCCAGCCGCCCAGAATACCGCAGGCGGCGCAAATGGTGACAGCCAGGCCGGCGCCGGCATTGACGCCAATGATGCTGGGAGAAGCCAGCCGATTGTGCAGCACCGCCTGGATGGTGGCACCGGACACCGCCAGCGCACCGCCGCAAAGCAGGCTGCCGGCCACTCTGGGCAGGCGTACATACCACAAAATCTTTCCGGCGGCGGTGTCGCTCCCCTGTAAAAACGCCTGCAGCAGCTGGTCGGGAGAAAGGTCTGTGGCGCCCAGCAGTACGCCCAGCGCCGCAGACAGCAGCACCATACCCACAGCCCCAAAATAGAGTAAACCAATGGAATTATTCCTGACCTTTAAGTATTTCATACAATTTCTCATAAGACCGGGCCCACCCGGCGTTGGGCTTCAGGTTGAACATCTGCTTATCCATATAGTGCAGCCGGCCTGCCCGGATGGCATCCAGGGTGCTCCAGGCAGGATTTTCACTGAGCATAGCCTCCAGGGAGGCTTTGGCAGCCTCCGCATCGCTGCCCATGGTCACCACAAAAATGTGGTAGGGCTGCTGCGCGATCACCGCCTCCACGCTCAGCTCCTCCAGCAGGCTTCGGTCGCTGTCGGCAATATTGATCAGACCCATATCCGCCAGCATTTCCCCCAGAATGGTTCCGGCGCTGCCCTTTGCCTTGATGACACTGGCGGCAGCCCGGATCAGCAGAACCTTGCGCTGATCCCGGGGCACATTGTCGGCGGCAAACCGGGCCTTGACGGCTTCAATTTGCGCCTGGATTTGCAGGCCATTCTGCTCATACAGGTCCTTGCGGCCGGTGATGTGGGTGCAGATTTCCAGCATACGCAGGTAATCCCCGAAATGATCCACATCAAAGTAAGCAACCGGAATACCGACAGCCTCCAGGGTGTCCTTCATTTCCAGATTGCTGGCGGTGGAGGCGCTGGCGATGACAAAATCCGGGTCGGATGACAGCAGCAGCTCCAGGCTGGGAGAATGGGCGCCGCCAATATTCACCGCGCCCGGCAATTCCAGACCGAAATCTTCCCAGGCATCCTCCGCGGCGGCGCAAAGGCTGCCGCCGGCAAGAACCCAAACATCGGCAAAGCTGCCAAGCAGAGCGGCAACCCGCCGGGGATTTTTTACCGTTACCTCCCGGCCCAGATCGTCCGTGAATGTATAAGCCTGGCCGGCATCGGTGGATTCTGCCGCTGTGCCACAACCGGAAAGCAGCAGGCACAGGGCAAGCAAAAGCGGAATCATTCTTTTCATAAAAACCTCGTTTTTAAATTTTCGTTGATCGCAAAAAACAGACCGCGGCGGCGAAAAAAGGCGCAGTTTCCCCTCAGGTGTTTTTTCCTGAGGGGAAATCGTTTTAAGGCCTTTCACTCGCTTCCCGCGGTCCGGCAGATTCCAATCAGGGGAATCCCATATTTTATTTGGTCTTTATTCGCCCGTCAGCTTCCCGTTGACATATTCAAAGCCAAGGCGGCTGATGGTATCGGCAAAGCGCTCGCCTGCAATACCCTCATCCCGGAACAGCAAAATGGCCTTCTCCACCACGTCCATAACCGCTTCCTCGGAGGTAAACAGTTTGGTCAGGGGCTGGCCATGGTTCATCTTCTTGCCCCAGCGGCCTCCGATATAGACCTTGAAACCGTACCGGTATTCCTCCAAAGCGCCAAAGGGGCACTTGCCTGCGCAGCGGCCACAGCTGTTGCACAGATTGGGGTCAATTTGGATCTTACCATCCACCACCGCGGCGCTCTTGACGGGGCAGAACTCCGCCACCTGGCACTTTTTGCAGCCCCGGCACTTTTCGTGATCCACCACAGGCATCTTCTGACCAACAATGCCCACATCGTTAAGACTGGGCTTGACGCAGTTGTTGGGACAGCCGCCCACACAGATCTTGAACTTGTGGGGCAATTTGACGCCGTGGTAGCCAACGTAGAACCGCTCATGGATCTTTTCAGACAGGCCATAGGTATCCGCCAGACCGTACTGGCAGGTGGTACCCTTGCAGGAAACCACAGGACGCACCAACGCGCCGGTGCCGCCGGCGCTGAGGCCATGTTCTGCCAGGAAATCCATCAACGGCTGGATATTTTCATACTTTACGCCCTGGATCTCCATGGTTAATCGGGTGGTCAGCGCCACCTCGCCGGAACCGAAACGATCGGCAGCCTCGGCAATGGCCCGATGCTCAGCAGAGGCGATCTTGCCGTTGCGGGTAATGACGCGGACATTGAAAACATCGGGGTAACGCTTGTCCTGCAGACAGCCAAGGCCTTTGACCCGCTTGATTTCCTCGGGAGACAGAACGTCTTTGTTCGCAACACTCATATTGACAACTCCTTACTGTGAAAACTTGCCGGACATCTTTGGCTTGATACTCATATGAGTATAGCATATCCACAGGGGGAAAATCAACCGAAAGGATGGTATTCGCCAAAAAATCACAGAGGTGGGGCTTCTTTGTGGGGTTGAATTTTGCCCGACTTTATGCTATAATGCGGAAAACAGAAACAAAAGGAGGAAATATCCATGAAAAAGCGCATTCTCTCTTTGATCCTGCTTTCCTGCCTGCTGCTGACCCTGCTGGCCGGCTGCAGCGATGAAATCACCCCCGAAAAGGCGCAGAAGATCGTTCTGAAGGATCTGGGCGTTTCTGCCAACAAGGCAGAGCTCCACGTTCATGTGGGCGAGTTCGAGGGCAAGCCCTGTTACAGCATTTATGCTACCGTGGACGGCGAAACGCTGGAATACCTGGTGGATTCCGAGACCGGCGAGATTCTGGCCATCAACGAAAGCACCCACAGCCACTGATTTCAAACATAACGCAAAAAACCATGGCTATGCCATGGTTTTTTTGCGGAAGAAGATCGGAATTGCATTGCGCGGCACATGAATGTGTGCTATAATGGGAAAAATGGCTTCAGGTGATTGTATGTTTGAGAAGTATCTTTCGGTTTTCTTCATATCCATGGTGCCGCTGATCGAGCTTCGCGGCGCCATACCCATCGCCCTGGGTATGGATCTGCCGGCGATCCCGGCCATCCTTGTCTGTGTTGTGGGCAATATGCTGCCGGTACCCATCATTTATCTGTTTGCCAGAAAATTTTTGCTTTGGGGCGCCAAGCAGCGCTATATCGGCAAATTTTGCAGCTTTTTTGTGGTAAAAGGAGAGAAAGCCGGCCGCAAATTGACGGAAAAAGCCGGCCGTTGGGGTTCGTTTCTGGCGCTGATGCTCTTTGTGGGCATTCCCCTGCCCGGTACCGGCGCCTGGTCCGGCACTCTGGCTGCCAGCTTTCTGGACATGGGTCCGAAAACCACGGCCCTTTCCGTTTCCCTGGGTGTGATCCTGGCCGGCATCATCATGGCGGTGGTCAGCGCTCTGGGATTACACATTTTCGGCCTGTAAGGAGGTAACCTATGGCCCTGTTCGGTCGCGGCGGAAAAACGCCGCTTGGCATTTATGTTCATATACCCTTTTGCCGCAGTAAATGCGCTTACTGCGACTTTTATTCCATTACGGACAAAGATGACAAACTGATGGACGCCTACTTAAACGCCATCTGCCGTCACATTCGGGAAACCGGCCCGCTGGCACCGGATTACAGGGTGGACACCATTTATTTCGGCGGTGGCACCCCCAGCTTTCTCGGCGCCGACGGCATGGCCACCATCCTCAACGCCATCCGCAAGGTCTTCGATGTGGACAATCACGCGGAGATCACCTTTGAGGCCAATCCGGACTCCATCTCGCCCCGGCTGCTGCGGCGGCTGCGCAACGAGGGCTTCAACCGGGTGAGTCTGGGCGTACAATGCGATGATGATGAAATCCTGCAGAAAATCGGCCGGCCCCACACCTATGAGCAGGCGGTCAAGGCGGTTCAGCGGATCCGTCGGGCAGGCTACCGCAACCTCTCTCTGGATCTGATCTACGGACTGCCGGGACAGACCTTGGAAAGTTGGGAAAAAACCTTGCGTAATGTGCTGCGGCTGGACCCGGAGCACATCAGCTGCTACGGGCTGAAGCTGGAGCCGGGCACACCTATGTATGAATTCCAGGAAGATTATCTCATTGCCGACGACGATACCCAGGCGGATATGTATTTGATGACCATTGACATTCTTCGCCGCATGGGCTACCGGCAGTATGAGATCTCCAACTTCGCCAAGAAGGGTATGGCCTCCCGGCACAACTTAAAATACTGGAACTGCGGCGAATATCTGGGCTTTGGCCCCGACGCCAGCTCGGATTTTGCCGGAAAGAGGTTTTCCGTGGTCCGGGATTTGCGCGCCTACATAGAGGGCATCCAGAGCGGCGGCCAGGTGCTGCGGGAGGTGCAGGAGGTAGCCCGCCACGAACGGGCCGGCGAATACCTGATCACCAGGCTGCGCACCACCGCCGGCATCAACCGGGAGGAATACGAGCGCCAGTATTTGCTTTCCTTTGACCCGCTGGAGGAAGTGCTGCGGCAATGCGAGGCCCGGCATTACGCCATCGAAAGCGGGCAGGGTCACTGGCGGCTCACTTCCGAGGGTTTCCTGCTATCCAATTCCATTATGACAGACCTGCTGCTGGCCCAGGAAAAATCCACGCCCATCCGTAAATAACGCCAAGCACCATGCCGCCGGAAAACCGGCGGCATTTTTACGCGCCAAATTGGGGTTTATCGCTGCGACCACAACCGCACCACTGGTAGGGCAAGACTATGCTGGAAATGAACAGAGCGATCAACGAAAATTTGCATATTTTCGCCAAACAACACGCCCTTTTTCCCTTTTATTTTATTATAAGGACAGGGTTTACAATCGGAAAACAATGTGCTATGATATAGGTGGTGGAGAATGGGATTTATACCATTTTCCAGCCAAGGTTTTCTTCTATTTTCCGGGCAAATCCGCCCGATTCAAAATTTTTCATTGGAGGTACTATCATACATGGCACAAAAAGTTCAGTTTGTTGAGACTGTGCTGCGTGACGCCAACCAGTCTCTCATCGCCACCCGTCTGCCCTTTGAGAAGTTCGAGCCCATGCTCGAGACCATCGACAAGGCCGGCTACTACGCAATCGAATGTTGGGGCGGCGCCACCTTCGACGTCTGCCTGCGCTATCTGCACGAGGATCCCTGGGAGCGTCTGCGCAAAATCCGCGCCGCTGTCCCCAACACCAAGCTGCAGATGCTGCTGCGTGGTCAGAATGTGCTGGGCTATGCCCACTATCCCGACGATTTTGTCAAGCTGTTCGTCCGCAAGGCTGTGGAAAACGGCATCGATGTGATCCGTATCTTTGACGCCCTGAACGACGTAAACAACCTGAAGGTGGCCATGGAAGCCACTGTGGGTGCCGGCGCTCTGGCATCCGGCACCATCTCCTACACCACTTCCCCCGTCCACACCCACGCCAACTATGTCAAGATGGTCAAAGAGCTGAAAGAAATGGGCGCTTCCACCATCTGCATCAAGGACATGGCCGGCATCATGGGTCCTCAGGAGGCCTATGACCTGGTTTCCGCCATTAAGGACGCTGTGCCCGGTATGCCCATCGACCTGCACACCCACTCCACCACCGGTCTGGCATTCATGACCTATCTGAAGGCTGTGGAAGCAGGCTGCGACATTATCGACACCGCCATCTCTCCCATGTCCGGCGGTACCAGCCAGCCCGCCACCGAAACGCTGGCCTACGCCCTGCGTCAGCTGGGCTACCAGGTGGACCTGGACGACCAGTGCCTGACCACCATGGCCGACTATTTCAAGGGCGTTCGTGATGAATTTGTCTCCGACGGCACCCTGATGCCCAAGGCCATGGCCACCGACACCCAGTGCCTGACCTACCAGGTTCCCGGCGGTATGCTTTCCAACCTGCTGAGCCAGCTGAAGCAGATGAACGCTCTGGACAAGTTTGACGAGGCTCTGGCTGAGACCCCCAAGGTTCGTGCCGATATGGGCTATCCTCCCCTGGTGACTCCCACCAGCCAGATGGTCGGTGTGCAGGCTGTCCGTAATGTCATCGACGGCCAGCGCTACAAGACCGTTTCCAAGGAGATCAAGGCTTACTGCCGCGGTGAGTACGGCCGTACCCCCGCCCCCATCAACGAAGAGATCCAGAAGCAGATCCTGGGCGACGAGCTGCCCCTGACCGGTCGCTATGCCGACTCCCTGGCGCCCATCGTGGAGCCCACCCGCCAAAAGCTGGCCGGAATTGCCAAGTCCGACGAGGATGTGCTGAGCTATATCGCCTTCCCCAATCTGGCCGAGAAATTCTTCGAGGAGCGTCAGGCCAAGGAAGACAACATGGTCACCTACACCATCACTGAGTGTTAAGGAGGAAACCTATGTTTTTAGTTGCCAATGAACTGGGCCAGAGCCATCTGACCGCCGGTAACGCCACCCTGTACGCCATTTTGGGCTACGCCATCGTGTTTCTGGGTCTGATTCTGCTGATGCTGGTGGTTATGGGTATCGGCAAGATCTTCGTGGCCCGGGCCAATAAGTCCGCCAAAGTGGTTGTGGAAGAGCCTGTGGCAGTGGAAGAACCCCAGCCCCAGCCCGTGGCCCCCGGCGCCGCCGGTCAGCTGAAGCTGCACGATGTGGAGCCCAAGACCGCCGCCATGCTGATGGCCATCGTGGCAGACAAGATGAATAAACCCATCAACGAACTGCGCTTTATTTCCATTAAGGAGGTCAAGTGAGTATGAAGTATAAAATCACACTCAACAACCGCACTTATGAAGTGGAAGTGGAACTGGCCGAGGCCATGCCCCTGAGCCAGTACCAGGCCTACGCGCCCGCTGCCGTACCTGCCGCCGCGCCTGCCGCGGCTCCTGTTGCCGCACCTGCCGCTGCGCCCGCCGCTGTGCCCGCCGGCGCCGGCGATGTTGTTTCCGCGCCCATGCCCGGCACCATTTTGAAGGTGAACGTCAATAAGGGCGACACCGTCAAGGAAGGCCAGGTGCTGGTGGTTCTGGAAGCCATGAAAATGGAAAACGAGATCATGGCCCCCAAGGCAGGCACCATCACCCAGGTGGCTGTGCAGCGAGGCTCCAATGTAGATACCGGTGCGCCTTTGGTCTTTATCGGCTAAGGAGGTTGCTATGGAGATACTGTACCAAAACCTTGGTAATATCGAACTGGCCCATGTGATCATGTGGATCATCGGCGGCGTGCTCATTTACCTGGCCATCGCCAAGGAAATGGAACCCACCCTGCTGCTGCCCATGGGTTTCGGCGCCATTCTGGTGAACCTGCCCATCGAAGTGGCCGGTACCGGCGTTCAGGGCGTCATTGATTTTCTGTTCACCATCGGCATCGACAGCCACGAGCTGTTCCCCCTGCTGCTGTTCATCGGCATCGGCGCCATGATCGATTTCCAGCCCCTGCTGGCCAATCCCAAGCTGATGCTCTTCGGCGCGGCGGCTCAGTTCGGCATTTTCTTCACTCTGTTCCTGGCCTCCCTGTTCGGCTTCGACCTGAAGGATGCCGCTTCCATCGCCATCATTGGCGCGGCAGACGGCCCCACCTCCATTTTCGTGGCCGGCCAGCTGAAATCCAACTATATCGGCGCCATTATGGTGGCCGCCTACTCCTACATGGCTCTGGTGCCTCTGGTGCAGCCGCCCATTATCAAGCTGTGCACCACCCAGAAAGAGCGCCGGATCAAAATGGCCTACAAGGGCAAGCCCGTTCCCAAGCTGATCAAGATCCTGTTCCCCATCGTGGTAACCATGATCGTGGCGCTGGTGGCGCCCGATGCCGTGGCGCTGATCGGTTTCCTGATGTTCGGCAATCTGATCCGGGAATGCGGCGTGCTGGACAGCCTGTCCAACACCGCCCAGAATGTGCTGGCCAACCTGATCACCATTCTGCTGGGCATCACCATCGCTTCCCGTATGAAGGCAGAAGAATTCCTGCAGTTTGAAACGCTGCTGATCATGGGTCTGGGCCTGGTGGCCTTTATCGTCGATACCTTTGGCGGTATCATGCTGGCCAAGCTGATGAACCTGTTCAGCAAAGAGAAGATCAATCCCATGATCGGCGCCGCCGGCATTTCCGCTTTCCCCATGTCCGCCCGTGTGGTCCACAAGCTGGGCCTGGAGGAGGACAGCTCCAACTTCCTGCTGATGCACTCCATCGGCGTCAATGTTTCCGGTCAGATCGCGTCCGTGATCGCCGGCGGTTTGATCCTTGCCATTGTCAAGGGTATGCTGGGAATGTAAACGGGAGGTACGCGTATGCATGAATTTATCGTAAATATTGGCTATCAGGTTTGGAATTTCCTGAGTTCCATTGATACCGCCGGTCTGCTGGACGCCCTGTCCATTATGGGCATCGGCATGCTGGGTATTTTCATCGTTACCGGTGTGATCATTCTGGTGATCACGCTTCTGTGTAAGCTGTTCGGCCGGTAAAGAAGGAGTTTGAATATGAAGTATAAAGTTACCATTAACGGCCGCACCTACGAGGTGGAAGTGGAAGCCGGCAAGGCGACCCTGCTTGCTGAGTATGATGCTGTCGCTCCCGCCGCGCCTGCCGCTGTACCTGCCGCAGCACCCGCCGCGGCTCCTGTTGCCGCGCCCGCCGGCACCGGCGATGTTGTTTCCGCGCCCATGCCCGGCACCATTTTGAAGGTGAACGTCAATAAGGGCGACACCGTCAAGGAAGGCCAGGTGCTGGTGGTTCTGGAAGCCATGAAAATGGAAAACGAGATCATGGCCCCCAAGACAGGCACCATCACCCAGGTGGCTGTGCAGCGAGGCTCCAATGTAGATACCGGCGCGCCTTTGGTGTACATTGCCTAAGGAGGTCGACCCCATGAACATTGGCCAAATTCTCCTGGACCTGTGGAACGATTCCGGTTTTAATGCCATCATTTCCGGCTTTTTGGCTGAGGCCGGTTGGCAGAACCTGGTAATGATCGCACTTGCCTGCGTCATGTTCTACCTGGGTATTGTAAAAAAGTTTGAGCCCCTGCTGATGATCGGCCTGGCGGCCGGCTGTCTGCTGACCAACCTGCCCGCCGGCAATCTGTACCACCCCGAAATGTGGACCGCCTTTATGAACGGCGAAGTGGGCTATGGCACCATCCTGCACGACGGCGGCCTGCTGGATATTTTCTACATCGGTGTGAAAGCCGGTGTGTACCCCTGCCTGATCTTTATGGGCGTGGGCTCCATGACCGATTTCGGCCCCCTGCTCAGTAACCCCAAGAGCCTGCTGCTGGGCGCCGCCGCACAGCTTGGCGTGTTCTTTGCCTTCTTCTGTGCCACGCTGCTGGGCTTTACCGCCGCGGAAGCCGCTTCCATCGGCATCATCGGCGGCGCAGACGGCCCCACCGCCATTTTGACCACCAGCCTGCTGGCTCCCCAGCTGCTGGGCCCCATCGCCATCGCCGCTTACACCTACATGGCGCTGATCCCGCTGATCCAGCCCCCCTTTATGAAGCTGCTGACCAACCCCAAGGATCGCCAGATCAAAATGGTTCAGACCCGCGCCGTCAGCAAGACCGAGAAGATCGTCTTCCCCATTGTGGTCACCATTTTTGTGGTTCTGCTGCTGCCCGACACCGCTGCCCTGATCGGCTGCCTGATGTTCGGCAATCTGCTGAAAGAATGTGGCGTCACCGACCGACTTAGCGACACGGTGCAGAATGCCATGATGAACGGTGTCACCATCCTGCTGTCCACCGCTGTGGGCGCCACCATGGTTGGCTCCTCTTTCCTGACCGTGCAGACCATTTACATCATCATTCTGGGCGTGTTCGCCTTCATTCTGTCCACCTGTGGCGGCCTGCTGGGCGGCGTTGTGATGTGCAAGCTGACCGGCGGCAAGGTCAACCCCCTCATCGGCTCCGCCGGCGTGTCCGCCGTGCCGATGGCAGCCCGCGTTTCCAATGTGGAAGGCCAAAAGGCCAACCCCTCCAACTTCCTGCTGATGCACGCCATGGGCCCCAATGTTGCCGGCGTCATCGGCTCCGCCATCGCTGCCGGTTTCCTGATCAGCGTGTTCGGCGGCTGATACAACGCACAAAACCCTGCCCTTGGGCGACACCGAATAAGGGCAGGGTTTTCTGCATTTTATAGAGAAATAAACGTTCGTTTGTCGCTCGGTTCCTATCGTAGGGCGGGGCTTGCTCCCGCCCTACATTGTGTTTTCAAACAGCGCGATAAACCACAATTTGCACGCCGGAACAGCAGAATCCCAAAACGCAAAGATCGCTGCGGAAAACCGCAGCGATCCGTTTTTTATTCATACTGTGCGTAGAGATTTTCCTCGCTGCCCCAGCGGTAGATCGCCCGACGATCCAGCCGAACCAGGAAGGTTTCCGCATGAGGCTGGCATTGGCCGGTGATCACCGCTTCATAGTAGGACGCAATATCCCGATAGCCGCAATCCCTCAGTTCCGTGCAGATAAACAGCTGCGCCGGGTCATTGGGATCCTGATAGACATACCGAAGCAGATCGGAAGCATAATAGTTGCTGGTCAGCCGGTGCAGCAACGCCAGATACTTGGCTTCCGCCTCGAAGCCCTCTGTCAGATCCGGGTCGATCCACAGGCTGTTATTGGCCTCTTCCGTGAACAGCGCGGGACTGAAATCAACCCCGGTATGCTCCATGTAGTAATTGGCAGCGCAATCCGGCTTTACCCGCAAATACATACCTCTGTCGTGATAGTCCAGCACAGTGGTCATGGTGCTCTCCAGGGTTTCGGTGTTGAAAAGCGCGCTGGTGCGATAGCCATAGATCGTATTGCTTCCGCTGACATAGGATATCTGCCGATCCCGCAGGATCAATTCGCCAAAAGCCACCGGCTGTTCGCCGTAAAACTGACCCATGTGCTCATATTCCTCCACCACCAACCGGCCGTCAGCCACCCGTAGCGCAAAATCGGATTGCATACGGCAGTGGATCCAGTACTGCATATCGTCCACATAATCATAGACCACAATGGGACAGCTGATAATCCCGGAGCCTACTGTGATGGTTCCGCAAAATTCCCGCTTTCCGTCGCCATTGATATCCGCAAGATAGATGCTGTGGGCGGAGAAAATCTGGCGCCAATCATCCTTTTCCCCAATATAGACGGAAGCTCCTTTCAGAAGGAACTGTTCATCCGGATACTCCGGCAGAGAGAAATACTGCCGGTGGCTGGAATCGAAATTTTCGTCCTGTACATCCACCAGCAATTCCGCGGCAGGGCCGGGAATTACCAATGATCCCACATCGGAAGGTGTGTCGGCCATTTCCGCCGGATCAGCGGCGCAGCCCACGATCAGAACCCCGCAGGCAATGGCCGTGACCAGCGCCAGCAATCGCTTGGGCTGCCGCCACTTGCTCAGGTTGCGAATACGCTTGCTCACAGCCGCTTCGCCAAAGGCCAAGGGCGTTGCGGAAGCCACAGTTCGCCCGGCAGAGAATTGAAGAAGTGTTTGGGAATAGTCCGCGATCTCGCCGGGAAGCTTTTGGACCACGGCCTCGTCGCAGCTCATTTCCATATCCTGCTCCGCCAGGAAAAAGGCCAGCCACACCAGAGGATTGAACCAATGCAGGCACAGCGCCCCATAGCCCAGAGCCTTCCAAACCGGATCCAGCCGGCGGATGTGATTGCGCTCATGCAGCAGGATATGCTTCTGCTGCCGCTCTGTCAATCCCGCGGGAATATAGATCCGGGGGCGAAGAATACCCGCCACAAAGGGCGTAGCGATCCCGTCAACCATGTATATATTTTCCCGCAAAAGCACAGCTTCCCTCAGCTTTCTGCGCAATTTACCCCATCTTACCAGGCTGATGGCAGCCAGCACCACCACGCCGGCCAGCCACAGATACCGACCCACCAGCACCCAGGTCTCCCAGGGAGAGCAGGTAACCGCAGGCATGGCTTCCGCCTGGGTCTTTTGAGGGATTTGGACAAGATAGGTGTCCGGATTCAGGTTGGTAGCATAGCGGACACCCTCCAGCGCCGCAGCCGACGCATTCCGGAAAGAAATATCGGTGTCCGCCAGGGTGTAATGCTCCGATACAGATGGTGCTTGGGGCACGCCGCTCACCGGCACCGCAATTCCCACCGGGCACAGCAGCCGCAGCAACACCACCGCCCACAGGCAATAGGAAAATATCTTCGGCATCCGCTTCAGCGCCAGCCGCGCCAGCAGCACAGCCACGATCACGAGGCTGCCGGTGATCGTCATATCCAAAAGTTTCACAAACAGATTGTCTAACATAGGCTCACCTCCGCATTTGGTCGATCACCCGCTGCAGTTCATCTATCTCCTGCTCGGTCATCTGTTTCCGGCTGCCAAAAGCTGCCAGAAACGCCGGCAGCGAACCGGCAAAAAACTCCTTCACATATTCCTCACTCTGTCGGGCGTAGAATTCCTCCCGGCTGATGCAGGCCGTGACGATGCCACCCTGATTTTGAAAAATGCCACGGTCGCACAGCCGCTTGAGGACGGTAAACGCCGTGGTTTTTTTCCAATTCAGCGTCTCCGCCGCCAGCTTTGCCAGCGCGCCGGAGGAAACGGGCGCATTGTACCAGATCAGATCCGCGAAACGGGATTCAATGACGCCTAATCTCCAATCATTCATCCTCTTCACCTCATTCTACAGTATGTAGTACGGCTATTCTACATCATGTAGAACGACTTGTCAATATCCCACCATGTTTTTGTTACAAAAAACAGCCCCTTGGGCGACACCGCCTATCGTAGGGCGGGGGCTTGCTCCCGCCCTACGACAAAAGGCGGCAGGTACGAACCTGTCGCCTTTTTGCGGGCAATTCGTGAATCGCCCCTACGATAACATTCTTATTCGCGGCAACCCTTGGCCGGGTCTGTTTAGCAGTAGAAATCCTTGATCTTCTTGGCGCGGCTGGGATGGCGCAGCTTGCGAATGGCCTTATTTTCGATCTGGCGGATGCGTTCACGGGTAACGCCGAAGGTTTGGCCCACTTCTTCCAGGGTGTGGGTGCGGCCATCGTACATACCAAAGCGCATACGCAGCACATCGGCTTCCCGTTCGGTCAGGGTGTCCAGGATCTCCTTGAGCGCTTCGGCAAGCAAAGCGTTGGAAGTGGCGTCGGCAGGGCCGGGGGTCCGCTCATCTTCCACAAAGGAACCGATGGAGGTGTCTTCTTCGTCGCCCACAGGGGTATCCAAAGACAGGGTATCGGCGGCGGTGCGGTTGGCCTCGATGATCTTTTCCACAGGCAGACCCAGCTCGGCGGCGATTTCTTCCACGGTGGGCTCACGGCCCAGCTCCTGCACCAGCTTGCGGTTGCAGCGGGTGGCCTTATTGATGACCTCTACCATATGCACCGGCACGCGGATGGTGCGGGCCTGGTCGGCAATGGCGCGGGTGATGGCCTGCCGGATCCACCAGGTAGCATATGTAGAGAACTTGTTTCCCTTTGTCCAGTCGAATTTGTCAACCGCGCGAATCAGACCCGTGTTGCCTTCCTGGATCAGATCCAAAATGTGCAAGCCACGGCCGGAGTACTTCTTGGCGATGGAAACCACCAGACGCAAATTGGCCTCGGTCAGCTTATTTTTGGCTTCCTGGTCCCCCTCGGCGATCCGCTTGGCCAGCTCCACTTCCTCCTCGGCGGTCAGCAGCTTGACCTGACCGATTTCCTTCAGATACATACGGACCGGATCGTCCAAATTATATTCAGCGGCCAGATCCACAGGATCCACCAGCTCTTCTTCGTCCAAAGCGGACAGATCAATGTCGCCGTCCAGATCATCGTCCAGCACCACATCGTCGCCCAGGTCCAGGTCCATATCGCCGGTGACAATCTGAATATTCATGGCCTCAAAACGGTCATAGATCTCCTCGATCTTTTCCGGGGAAAGCTCCAGTTTTTCCAGCTGGGCGTTCAGATCCGCCATGCGGATCATGCCGTCCTTGCGGCCCTGGACAATCAGGCTCTGCAGCGCGGTCTGGATCTCTTCTGTGGATTTTGCGGTTTTTTTGGTGTTGTTCATGCCAATTCCCTCTTTATCTAAAATGCTGTTACATGGATAACCGACAAGACTATAGCCTGTTTTTTCATTTTTGACAAGGGTTTTTTGCAAAAATTTTTCAATAAAATCGGGCTTTCATCGGTTTTTCCCCGCTGCTGTGACAGTTTTCCCGAAAAAATCGAAAAACATACCGTTTACAACCGCTCGATTTTTATGTATAATAAGGAAAATGCAGTAGTATGCGCCAAATTGCAGTTTATCGTGGAGTTTGAAAATGTCATGTAGGGACCGCAGCGATAAACGAAAATTTGAATACTCTATCCGAGGTAACCAATATGACCGATCTTTCCAAAATTCGTAATTTTTCCATCATCGCCCACATTGACCACGGCAAATCCACCCTGGCAGACCGTCTGCTGGAGGAGTGCAACGCCGTGGAAGCCCGCCAAATGGAGCAGCAGATGCTGGACTCCATGGACCTGGAGCGGGAACGGGGCACCACAATCAAGGCTACCGCCGCCACACTGACCTACCGGGCCGATGACGGCGAAACCTACGCCCTGAATCTCATCGACACCCCCGGCCATGTGGACTTTAACTATGAGGTTTCCCGCAGCCTGGCCGCCTGCGAAGGCGCTATTCTGGTGGTGGACGCTTCTCAGGGCGTGGAGGCGCAGACCCTGGCAAACACCTATCTGGCCATTGACGCGGGCCTGGAAGTGCTGCCCGTCATCAATAAGATCGACCTGCCTTCTGCCCGCCCTGCCGAGGTGAAGGCGGAGGTGGAGGACATTATCGGCATTCCCGCCGAGGATTCTCCCGAAATTTCCGCTAAAAACGGCATCAACATCCATTCCGTGCTGGAAATGATCGTCCGGGATGTGCCGGCGCCCAAAGGTGACCGGGAAGCGCCTCTGCAGGCGCTGATCTTCGACAGTGTCTATGACAGCTACCGGGGCGTTATCGTTTATACCCGGATCAAGCAGGGTACCATCCGTCCCGGCATGGAAGTGAAAATGATGGCCACCGGCGCCACCTATAAGGTGGTGGAAGTGGGCATTATGAACCCCATGGGTCTGATCCCCAGGGATGCTCTGGGTGCCGGCGAGGTGGGCTACATCACCGCCTCCATTAAAACCGTGGCCGACACCCAGGTGGGCGACACCATCACAGGCGTGGAAAATCCCGCGCCCGAACCGCTGCCCGGCTATCGCCCGGTGCAGCCCATGGTGTATTCCGGCGTGTATCCGGCTGACGGCGCCAAATACCAGGATCTGCGGGACGCTTTGGAAAAGCTGAAATTAAATGACGCTTCCTTTGTCTATGAGCTGGAAAGCTCCATCGCTTTGGGCTTTGGATTCCGCTGCGGTTTCCTGGGGCTGCTGCATATGGAGATCATTCAGGAACGGTTGGAGCGGGAGTACAATCTGGATCTGATCACCACCGCCCCCAACGTTGTCTACCGGGTCACCAAAAATGACGGTACCGTGATTTTGGTGGATAACCCCCTGGACTACCCCGACCCCATGGAAATTCAGCTGGCGGAGGAGCCCTATGTAAAGCTGAATCTCATCGGACCCCAGGAATATGTGGGCAATATGATGGATCTGGCCCAACAGCGCCGGGGCGAATTTAAGGACATGGTGTATCTGGACGCCAAGCGGGTGGAGCTGCATTACGAAATGCCCCTGAACGAAATCATTTACGACTTCTTCGACGCCCTCAAATCCCGAACCCGGGGCTACGGCAGCCTGGACTACGAAATGATCGGCTTCCGTCCCAGCAAGCTGGTAAAGCTGGACATCCTTCTCAACGGCGACATTGTGGACGCCCTGAGCTTCATCCTCTTTGCGGAAAACGCCTACCCCAGAGCCAGAAAGATCTGCGAAAAGCTGAAGGAAAACATCCCGAGAGCCCAGTTTGAGATCCCCGTGCAGGCGGCCATCGGCGGCAAGATCATCGCCCGGGAAACCATCAAGGCGGTGCGCAAGGACGTGCTGGCCAAGTGCTACGGCGGCGACATTACCCGTAAGAAGAAGCTGCTGGAAAAGCAGAAAGAAGGCAAGAAGCGGATGCGTACCTTCGGCACCGTATCCGTACCCAGCGAGGCCTTTATGGCTGTGCTGAAGCTGGACGAAGATTAATGAATTCACAATTCAAAATTACGAATTACAAATTGTTCAGTCGCCTTATGCTTCCTAATTTATCATTTGTAATTTGTAACTTGTAATCGGAAAGGAGGCCACACATGACCTGGCAGGAACTTTGGAACAATTTCATCAATCTGGAGCCCGGTATTGGTGCCATTGCGCTGCGGCTGCTTTGCGCCATGCTGGTGGGCGCTTTGGTGGGTATGGAACGGGAATTCACCCACCGCCCGGCAGGCCTTCGAACCCATATTTTGGTGGCGCTGGGCGCCTGCATCGCCTCCATTGTTGGGCAGATGCTGTTTGCCCAGTACGGCGAAAGCGCCGATCCGGCGCGCCTCAGCGCCCAGGTTATCACCGGCGTGGGCTTTCTGGGTGCCGGCACCATTATGAAAGAGGGCGCCAATGTTAAGGGTCTGACCACCGCCGCCAGCGTGTGGGCAGTGGCGTGCCTGGGCATCGCCGCCGGTTTCGGCTACTACGCCCTGGCCATGGTGGGCATGCTCTTTACGATGGTGACACTGACCATTTTCGAGGCGCTGCAGCGGAAACTGATTCACAGCCACAGCGCAGAGGACCGCTTTGAGGTGCTGACCGATGACTTGGCCGCCGCGCTGGAAGTGATCAACACCGCCGCCGCAGACCCCAGCATTACCATCTTTGATTTGGATGCCGCCCAAACGGAAACCGGCTATCGCATCCGCTTCCGGGCCTGGTTCGTGGGCCGGAAAAACGAAAAGCGCCGCACGGAATTTTTTACCGTGCTGGTATCCGCGGAAAGCATTCAAAGCGTCAGCTGCGCAGGCAACGCGGAAGTAAAAGTATAAAGGAGCATACGTATGGAAAACTGTTTGTTTTGCAAGATCGTAAAGGGCGACATTCCGTCGACCAAGGTGTATGAGGACGAGCAGGTGCTGGCCTTCCGGGACATCGCGCCCATGGCGCCCACCCATATTCTGGTGATCCCCAAGCGCCACATTGGCTCTGTGGCGGAAGTCAACGCCGAGAACGCCCAGATCGTTGCCCATATCTTCACCGTGATCCCCCAAATCGCCCAGGCCGAAGGCCTCACCGGCGGTTACCGGGTGGTTTCCAACTGCGGTGCCGATGCCGGCCAAACCGTACATCATCTGCATTTCCACATCCTGGGCGGCAAACAGCTCAGCACCGAAATGGCATAACAAAAATCGGAGCAGCCACAGCTGCTCCGATTTTTTATCTTGCCCGCAGTTCCCAAAAGGCCACGGCGCTGGCGGCGGCCACATTCAGGGAATCCACCCCATGATACATGGGGATCTTCACCGTGTAATCGCAATCGGCAATGGTGCCGTCGGTCAGCCCATCGCCTTCCGCGCCCAGCACCACCGCCAATTTTTCCACCCGGCGAAGCTCCGGCGCGTCAATGGAATAGGAGTCATCCCGCAGCGCCATGGCCGCGGTTTGGAAGCCCAGCTTTTTCAGTTCCTCCTGCCAGTTTTCGTCCAGATAGGTCCAGGGAATCTGAAACACCGTGCCCATGCTTACCCGGCAGCTGCGGCGGTACAAGGGATTGCTGCAACCCGGTGTCAGCAGCACCGCGTCCATGCCCAAGGCGGCGGCGGAGCGGAAGATCGCGCCCACATTGGTGGGATTTTGCACATTTTCCAGTACCACAATCCGTTTGGCATCAGCCACCGTATCCGCCACGGATTTGACCGGCGGTCGGCGCATAGCGCAGAGCATTCCCCTCGTCAGCTGAAAGCCGGTCAGCTGGGTCAGCACAGGAAGGGGTGCTGTGTACACCGGCACATCGCCGCAGCGGACAATGGCTTCGGCGGCCTCAGCGTTGATGTGATTTTCCTCCACCAGCAGCGACACCGGCTCGCAGCCGGCATCCAGCGCCCGCATGATGACCTTGGGGCTTTCGGCGATGAACAGGCCTTCGCTTAAGCGGTGACGGTTTAATAGCTGCGCCTCGGTGAGCCGGGCGTAAACATCCAGCTCCGGGGCGGAAAAATCGGTAATTTGGATCATAAAAGGATGCCTCCCAGATTCATTTGGGTATATTATAATGAAACGCAGCGCAATAGTCAAACCCAGCCGTGTAAATTTTCATTTATCGCTGCGGTGATGCATTTGTAGGGACCGGCGTCCCCGACGGTCCTTCGGCAAAATTTGACCTCGATGGGCAAATTTTGCTGCATTCTATGGGAACATTTGTAAAATTGCCGCTTCGCGGTAGGACCGTCGAGGACGCCGGTCCCTACATGACATTTTCAAATTGCCCGATAAACTGCAATTTGAACTTTCCTTGACAGACAAAACAAACAATTATATAATATAAGGTAATCCTTACCAAACTCCAACAAGGAGGCGCTGTGTCATGGAAAAAAACAACTGGAAAGGCTGGCTGTATCTGCTGCCGGCGGCGCTGTTTTTAGGTGTGTTTATGGTATATCCATTGGTGGATGTGCTGATCTACTCCTTTGAGCAGGGCTACAATTTCACCTCTCAATCCTCCCAGGGCATTGGCTGGTACAACTATTTGTATGTACTCCACGATCCCTATTTCCTGCAGGCGGTGAAAAACACCTTCATTCTGGTGATCATTACCGTACCGCTGTCCACCGGCCTGGCGTTGCTGATTTCCCTGGGGCTCTGCTCCATAAAGAAGCTGCGGCACTGGTTTCAGACCGTGTATTTCCTGCCCTATGTGACCAACACATTGGCGGTGGGTCTGGTATTTATGATCCTGTTCAAGCAGACCGACTATACCGTTGGCCTTGTGAACTTGCTGATCGGGTGGTTCGGCGGCGAAGCGGTGGATTTCATCACCGGCCCCTACTGGGCAAAAATGCTGGTGCTGTGCCTGTACACCGTGTGGATCGTTATGCCCTTCAAGATCCTGATCCTCACCGGCGCGCTGGCTTCCGTCAGCCAGACCTATTATGACGCGGCGCTGGTGGATGGAACCAGCAAAGGCCGGATGTTCCGGAAAATCACCCTGCCCATGATCTCTCCTTCCGTATTTTACCTGGTGATCACCGGTTTCATCGGCGCGTTCAAAGCCTACTCCGACGCGGTGGCGCTCTTTGGCACCGATCTGAACGCCGCGGAAATGAACACCATCGTGGGCTATGTTTACGATATGCTCTACGGCGATTCCGGCGGTTATCCCTCCTACGCCTCCGCGGCGGCCATTATCCTGTTTGCCATTGTGCTGACCATCACCTGCATCAACCTGCTGGTGAGCCGGAAGCACGTTCACTACACTTGAGGGCGAAGCTATGGAAAATAGATTGGATTACGAAAAGATCGACCGCCGTGCCAAGCTGCGGCGAAATATCGGCAAGGGCATTGTCTACGCCCTGCTGAGTCTTTGGGCGCTGATCGTGCTGTTTCCTTTTTACTGGATGATTCTGACCTCGGTAAAATCCTACAGCCAGTACAGCAGCGAAGCCATTCCCCAATTCATCACATTGGCGCCCACCCTGCAAAACTATTTTGACGCCTTCACCGCGGTGCCTTTGGGCCGGTATTTCCTGAATACGGTGATTTTTGCCCTGGTAACCACGGCGCTGATGCTGTTTGTCACCATTTTGGCAGCCTTTGGCTTCGCCCGGCTGAATTTCAAAGGCAAAAATCTGGCCTTCACGGCGTTTTTGGCGCTGATGATGATTCCCACGGAGCTGGTGGTGATCACCAATTTCGTCACCGTCACCAACATGGACCTGCGCAACACCTTTGCCGGTCTGATTTTGCCCAGCGTGGCCTCCGTATTCTACATTTACCTGCTGAAGGAAAACTTCGCCCAGGTGCCGGACGAACTGTACCTGGCGGCCAAGGTGGACGGCACCTCCGACATGAAGTACCTTTTGAAGGTGCTGGTGCCCATCTGCAAGCCCACCATCATTACCATCACCATTTTGAAAATCATCGAGTGCTGGAACAGCTATGTGTGGCCCCGACTGATCACCGATGACGAATTGTACTTCCTGGTGTCCAACGGCATCCAGGAGATCCGGGAAAACGGCTTCGGCCGGGACAATATTCCGGCCATGATGGCTTCGGTTGTGGTGATTTCCCTGCCGCTGATCGTTCTGTTCCTGATTTTCCGCAACAAGATCATGGAAGGCGTGGCAAGAGGAGGTACAAAAGGATGAACCAATATGTTGTCATTGCGAGCCGATGCCCACACCGGCGCGGCAATCCCCTTCGTAAAACGATAGCGCTTACCCTGGCGGTTGCGCTGCTGCTTCTGCTGACCGGCTGTCATGGCGCCACAGAACGCAACGCCTACCATCTGCCGGACACCTTCGACACCTCCCGGGAGTTTGAACTGACCTTCTGGGCAAAAAACGACACCAATCTGACCCAGGTGAACATCTACAAGCAGGCCATCGCGGATTTTGAGGCCATTTACCCCAATATCCATGTGACATTACGGCTTTATACCAACTACGGCGACATTTACAACGATGTGATCACCAACATCGCCACCGACACTACCCCTAATATCTGCATTTCCTATCCCGACCACACCGCCACCTATATGGAAGGCGACAACATTGTGGACAACCTGGACAATCTGCTGACCGACCCCAAATACGGCCTGGGCGGCAGCGAAGTGGCCTTCGACAGCCCCAGCAAGGAGGAAATCGTACCCAAATTCCTGGAGGAGTGTAAGATCGGCGACAGCTACTACGCCCTGCCCTATATGCGCTCCACCGAAGCCTGCTACATCAACAAGGATTTCGTGGAGGCCCTGGGCTTTACCCTGCCGGAAACTCTGACCTGGGACTTTATCTGGGAGGTTTCCGAGGCCGCCGTACAAACCAAGCAGGAAGACGGCACCTACGCCCTCAACGGTCAGACGGTGCTGATTCCCTTTATCTACAAATCCACCGACAATATGATGATCCAGATGCTGCGACAAAAGGATGCGGGCTACTCCACAGAAAAGGGCGAAATCTTATTGTTCAACGACACCACCAAGGAGCTGCTGTATACCATCGCCCAGCACGCGGAAACCCGGGCCTTCTCCACCTTCAAAATCTCCAGCTATCCCGGCGACTATCTCAACGCCGGTCAGTGCATCTTTGCCATTGACTCCACCGCCGGCGCCACCTGGATGGGTCCCCACGCGCCGCTGATGGACATCGCGGAGGATAAAATTGTGGATTTTGAAGTGGCGGTGATGGAAATTCCCCAGTTTGACACCCAGAGTCCCCAAATGATCTCCCAGGGTCCTTCCATCTGCCTGTTCAACAAAGAGGATCCCCAGGAAGTGCTGGCCAGCTGGCTGTTCCTGCAGTATATGCTGACCAACCCGGTACAGATCGCCTACTCCCAGACCGAGGGCTACCTGCCCGTTACCACCAAAGCGCTGGAGAGCCCCGAATACCAGGATTATCTCAGCCGGGCAGGCGAGGACAACGACCTTTACTACGATGTGAAGATCCGGGCCTCTCAGCTGCTGCTGCGGAATGTGGACAACACCTTTGTCACCCCCGTGTTCAGCGGCTCTGCCTCCCTCCGGGACGCCGCCGGCCAGATGATCGAAAATGTGACCAAATCCATCCGCAGAAAGCAAACCGTAGACGAAGAATACATGGAAAAGCTGTACGCAGATATGGTTTCCCTGTATCGGCTGGATCAGCTGAGCAGCGATGCGCTGGATTCCAGCGCCTACGAACCCCTGCCCACCACCGCGGTGCTGCTGCTGTCCTGCATCGGCGGAGCATGGGTCGCCATGGGCGGATATGTACTTTTCAGCCGAATAAAAAACAAAAAATTACAAAAAAGTCATTGATTTATTTATTTTTGTGTGTATAATGGTTGCGTACGCATTGTACGCGTGAAAGTACACCGAACTTATAAAATTTAAGGAGAATTTCAAATGAAAAAGCTGATTGCTATGCTGCTGGCTCTGGTTATGGTTCTGGCTCTGGCTGCCTGCGGTGGCAACGATACCACCGGCTCCACCGACTCCACCGCTCCCAGCAACACCGATTCCACCGCTCCCTCCAGCACCGATTCCACCGCCCCCTCCTTTGACCCTCTGGCAAAGAGTGAGGGCACCATGACCCACGCTGAGTACATCGCTGCTGAGCTGGACACCGCCGTTGTGGTTGAGTGCTTCGTGCAGGCTCACCAGTCCTGGTGGGATGGCAAGATCACCGTTTACGCCCAGGATCCCGACGGCGCTTACTTCAT
The DNA here is from genome assembly GCA_045595885.1 of Faecousia sp. Classification (GTDB taxonomy): domain Bacteria; phylum Bacillota; class Clostridia; order Oscillospirales; family Oscillospiraceae; genus Faecousia. Next base: position 25,344 of record JAZOBI010000069.1, read on the forward strand.
GTACAACATGACCTGCTCCGAAGAGGACGCTGCCAAGCTGACCCCCGGCACCAAAATCAAGGTTACCGGCTTCAAGGCTGCATACAAGGGCGAAGTGGAGATCATCGACTGCACCTTCGAGATCATGGAAGGCACCTGGGTCGCTGAGCCCACCGATGTGACCGCTCTGCTGGGCACCGAAGAGATCATCAACTATCAGAACATCTTCATGGCCATCAATGGCGCCAAGGTGGTTGCTTCCACCGATGCCGACGGCAACGAGGCTGCTTTCCTGTACAACTGGGATGGCTCCGGCACCCCCGGTAACGACCTGTACTTCAATGTCGAAGTCAACGGCGTTGTTTACAATATGTGCGTGGAATCCTACCTGACCGGCGACGGCACTGCCGTTTATGACGCTGTTGAGGCTCTGACCATCGGCGCCATGATCAACCTGGAAGGCTTCCTGTACTGGTACGACGGTGTCAACCCCCACATCACCGCTGTGGAAGTTGTTGGCTAATCTGTAACACAAGAAGATCCCTGTGCGCAAGCATAGGGATCTTTTTTGCGCCCGGATCGCAAGTTTTCGTTTATCGCTGCGGTCCCTACATGACATTTTCAAACTCCACGATAAACCGCAATTTGTTGCGGTCGGTTATTTCGATTTTCCCCATTGCATACAGTTTACATTTGGCAAAAACCGTGGTACAATAGTAAAAATATGCCCTTCAGGGAGATGAACTGCTTTGAATTTTGATAACACCTATGTTTCCATAGACCTGGACACCATTTCCGCCAATTTCGACCGGATCGCCGCCAAGGCCGGCACCCGGGTCATGGCGGTGATCAAGGCCGACGCCTACGGTCACGGCGCCATCCAGGTGGCCAAGCTTTTGCAGAATAAGGCCAGCTTTTTTGGTGTTTCCTCCATGTTGGAAGCCCTGGAACTGCGGCAGGCCGGGCTGGATAATCCCATTTTGATTCTGGGACACACACCGGTGGCCGCCTTCCCCGATGCCATTCGCCTGGGCGTACGGCCCGCCATTTTCCACCTCGAAGACGCGGTGGCCCTGTCCCAGGAGGCGGTGCGCCAGGGTCTGACCGTCCCCTTCCACTTTGCGGTGGATACCGGCATGAGCCGTCTGGGCTTCCAGGCCACGGCGGAATCGGCGGACATCTGCGCCAAAATTGCCCAGCTTCCCAACCTGGAAGCGGAGGGTCTTTTCAGTCACTTCGCCACCGCCGATTGCCCGGATTTGTCTGAAGCCCGGATGCAGACCCAGCGTTTTGACGCCTTTGATGCCATGCTGAAGGAGCGGGGCGTCCATGTGGCGCTGCGGCATATGGACAATTCCGCCGGTCTTATGAACTTTGATCAGCACTATGAGCTGGTACGAGCCGGCATCGTCATTTACGGTATGTACCCCAGCAGCGACATGGACACCGGCCTGCTTTCCATTCGGCCGGCACTGCAGTGGCACAGCCGGGTCACCCATGTGAAACAGCTGGAGCCCGGCCGGGCCATCAGCTACGGCGGCACCTTCGTCACCGACAAGCCCATGACCGTGGCCACCATCCCGGTGGGCTATGCCGACGGCTACCGCCGCAGCCTTTCCGGTAAATTTTATGTGCTGATCCGCGGCTGCCGGGCGCCGATTTTGGGCAGGGTCTGCATGGATCAGATGATCGTGGATGTAAGCCATATCCCCGGTGTTCGGGTCAATGACAAGGTGGTGCTTGTGGGCCGGGACGGCAACGAGGAGATCACCGTGGAACAGATCTCCGCCGCGGCGGACAGCTTTAACTACGAATTTGTTTGCGGCATCAGCCGCCGGGTGCCCCGGTTTTACTACCGCCAGGGCCAAATCATCCGCTCGGTACATTACCTGCTGAACCCATGAGGAAAAAACTATGCAGAAAAAGAGAAATACAACCAACGCGCTGCTGATTACCGCCATTTGTCTGACAGTGGTGCTGGCGCTGCTGATCGTTGGCGCGCTGCTGCTGTGGAAGGACGGTTTCTTCACCGATGCATCCACGGCTCCCACAGAATCCAACACCAACCCTACCCCGCCACCCACCACGAATACCACAGCACCCACAACCGCGCCGCCCACCACGAATACCACAGCGCCCACCGAGCCTCCCATTGAAAAGGTGGCCTCCGCCACCATTTCCAGCGTGGGTGACTTCCTGATGCACCTGCCGGTGATCAATTCCGCCACCGTTACCGACGGGGATTACGATTTTGCCGGTATGCTCACCTATTTCCGGGATTATGTGGGCGCGGCAGACTATGCCGTGGGCAATCTGGAAACTACTTTGGCCGGCCCGGACCGTCCTTACAAGGGCTATCCCCAATTCAACTGCCCCGACGGCATTGTCCCTAGCCTGCTCTCTGCCGGCTTCGATATGCTGCTGATTGTCAATAACCACACCTATGATACCGGCGCCGCCGGCTTCTACCGCACCCAGCAGATTCTGCAATCCTTCGAAATGGATTATTTGGGTACGCTGGACTCCCTGGAAACGCCCCTGTGGCAGGTCCAGGACATCAACGGCATCCGTGTGGGCATGATCTGCTACACCTACGAAACCGACGATGATCCGGACAAGGTAGCCCTCAACGGTATTCCCATGAGCAGCGAAACCGGCGGGCTGATCGGCACCTTCTCCTATGGCCAGCTGGATGCCTTCTATGAAGAAATACAGCAGCAAATTGCCGATATGGAAGCCGCCGGCGCCGAGGCCATCATGCTCTTTATCCACTGGGGCAACGAATATCAGACCCGGCAGAACGCCACCCAATCCGCCATGGCCCAGGCGCTGTGCGATCTGGGTGTGGATGTGATCGAGGGCGGCCATCCCCATGTGGTGCAGCCCATTGAGCTGCTGACCTCCACCACCGATGAAAGCCACAAGACGGTTTGCATCTACTCTCTGGGTAATATCGTGTCCAACCAGCGCAAAGAGAATATGAACAGCTGCAAAACCGGTCACACAGAGGACGGCGTACTGTTCAGCGTCACCTTTGCCAAGTATTCCGACGGCACCGTGATTCTGGCATGGGTGAATGCCCTGCCCACCTGGGTAGATCTGCACTACGATGCCGAAACCGGCAAAAATGTATACGCCATTCTGCCTCTGGATCATACGGTGGACTGGAAAACCGCCTTCAACCTGTCCGACAGCCGCTATGACAAGGCGTTGGACTCCTTCCACCGCACCGAGGACATTATTGGTGAGGGTCTTTCCCAGGTGCTGCTCTATCTGTCCCAGCTGGTTGCCGAAACGGAAGCCAATTTGGGCATTGTGGGATAAATTGGGGTTTATCGTAGTGTTACACTGGCGCGGGAGCGCCCCTGGCTCCCTCTGACGGCTTCGCCGCTGTCGCCCCATAGGGGCGACCATTTCCCATTTACAACAAAGCGATAAACGAAAATTTCAATGCGGAACGCAAAACACGCAGAGCCATCAAGCTCTGCGTGTTTTTATGTATCCAATCACTTATGCGTAAGGACGGTTGCTGTTGATCACTCTTGCCACAATCCGCCACACGATGCTCAGCACGAACACCGCCAGGCTGCCATAGAGCAGGCCATAATGGATGGGGGCGATGGGCGCGAAAAAGGTATCCATAGAGATCATCATGCCTGCCATTTCCGGATCCACCTCCACCAGAGTCTCCAAAAGGATATCCACAGCATTCAGCGGCAGGCAAACCAGCCAGCCCACCAAAATGCCGGCAGCAGAAGCCCAGGTGAAGCCGGCGCCCAGATTGTAGTAATTCAGAGCGCACAGCAGCGCCAGAATCACCAGGCAGATGCCCAGCAAGGTCCAAAGAGCCTTGGCGGTGATGACCTGCTGAAGCAGATCCCGGATCGTGGCAAGATCCACGCCCAAAGATCCCTGCAGCGACTCTTCCATGGCCTCGTTGACAGAATCCCGGATGGTGCCGGACAGATTTTCCACATCCACCACTTGTTCCAATTCATTCCGGATGGAGGTCTTGGTTTCCTCCGTCAGGCTAATGTTCAGCTTTTCTTCCAGCAGCTGCTCATTTTCCTCCAGCAGACCCATCAGCTCGTCGGAGGTGATGGTTGTGTTTTCCGTGCCGTTGATAAAGTCCTGGGCAAAGCCCGCCATTTTCTCACTGACGAATTCGGAAGCATTGGATTCCTTCATAAATTCCTGCAGTTCATCCGCGGTGAAGGGCAGCTCTTCCTCCAGTTCTTCCTGGATCGCTTCGTAGATCACGTCCACCAGGGTGTCCATATCCTCCTGGTCGAAACCGGTGATCACATCCGGGGGGATATCATTCACGTCGATGTCGTAATCCGACAGGGGTGTCGCCTGGTAGCCGGCGATATACTGAGGCGCCACAGGACTCTTGGTGGGCAGATCGGCAGAATCGGACAATCCGGCGCCGCTGAATATCCCATTGATCAGCACTTCCAGGCCATCGGCGGAGGTCAGCCGCCGCAGATCCAGCACCAGCACGCTGGCCAGCAGCATAACCACCATGATCAGGCACAGGAAGAAGCAGCCGATCTGCATAAACGCCCGCAGCGCCATAGGCGGACGCTCTTTTCGATATTTGATCTTCTTCGGCTTGGGGGTTCTGCGGGCAGATCCGGTGTCTGCCGTGTTGGAAGCCTCAGGCTTCTCCCGGGGCTCCACAGGCTCTGCCGGTTTTGCCGGCTCTACGGGAACCGCCGGTTCCACAGAGGTCGCCGGTTCCACCGGCTCTGCCGAATTTTGGGAGCCGGTCAGCGGTGTGCCACAGTTTGCGCAGAAGGAGTCTGCCTCAGATACTTGTCTGCCACAAATTTTGCAAAGCATTACACTTTCTCCTTTTTTCATAAGAATTTGATTTATGAAGTCATTGTACAAAATTACCGAAATAATGTCAATAAAGCGGAAGCAAATAATCCCATTTTTGGGATTTTTCCCATTTTGCTACTTTTCACAAAATCCCCCTATGGGGGATCGTGGAAAAAGTATGGTTTTGTGGGAAAATATCCAATTGACTTTCTTGCGTTTAGAGAGTACAATATTATTGATACACTATGCGCCGATGCGCTAAGGCGTATCGGGTTTAACACTGTATTTTATATAGGAGGAAATCAAATTGAAGGATTGGGCATTTACCACATCCATCGAAGAGATGGAAGCTGCGACTAACCAGTTGCTGGAAACCGCTAACAAAGTCGGCGCCGACACCTGGCAGCAGCGCGTCAAGAACCAGACCCCCCACTGTGGCTTTGGTGAGAGCGGCACCTGCTGCCGTATCTGCTCCATGGGCCCCTGCCGCATCACCAAGAAGGCTCCCCGCGGCATCTGCGGCTGCGATGTCCATGGCATCGTTGCCCGTAACTATCTGATCTTCACCGCTGGCGGTGCTGCAACGCACTCCGACCACGGCCGTGAGATCATGCACACCCTGCACGCCACCAAGGAAGGCGGCAACTACCAGGTCAAGGATCCTGAAAAGCTGATCCGCATCGCCAAGGAATGGGGCGTTGAGACCGAGGGTAAGGACATTTACGATCTGGCTCACGAGATGGCCGAGATCGGCCTGCTGGAGTACGGTAAGCCCTTCGGCTACCAGCGCTTCACCGAGCGCGCTCCCGAGCACACCCAGAAGCTGTGGAAGGACGCCGAGATCCTGCCCCGCGCAATCGACCGCGAAGTTTCTCAGTC
>JAZOBI010000070.1:0-5034 GCA_045595885.1 Faecousia sp.
AATCGGTCCGTTTACCACCAGGCTGGAAAACGCAGAGGATTACATCCAGTACTTCTCTGTTAATGATGGCAGTATTGTGGAGGAAGACGGCGTACTGTCTGTGCGGGTTCTCGAAGACACCGGCACAGTGGGTGGTTTCACCTGGGACTTGACAGCTGACGGCGTGCTGACAATTACCGGCAACGGATCTATGGAAGCTGCTTTCGGGAGTATTCCCTGGGAAGGATATTCAGGCAGTATTGAAAAGGTCATAATCAGTGAGGGCGTAACAGATATCGCTGATAGCGCATTTTGCGGATGCTATTGCCTGACTTCTGTAGAGCTTCCATCAACCATAAAGCGCATCGGCGCTGACGCATTTTCTGAATGCGAAACCCTGTATTCAATCGAATTACCCGAAGGTCTGGAGGAAATCGAGGCGTGCGCATTTTACCTCAGCGGTCTGACAGAATTGTCGGTGCCCGATTCCGTTACCTCCATTGGTAACGTGGCATTCGGACATTGCTACTATCTGAATATTGTGACACTGGGCACAGGTCTGACATTCATTGGCGAGGATGCTTTTTATAGTGTTTATGACCTGACAGAGGTAAACTATCGGGGTACGGCTGAGCAGTGGAACAATATCAATATTGAAGCGGGCAATGATGCCCTGTATGAATGCGGAATCAACTACAATTATAATGGCGCTCCGGGTAACGATCCCATCAACTGGACCATCACCGGCGGCAACACCTTGACCGTGTCCGGCAGAGGTGAAATGCCCGGTTACTACCGCAACACTACATACTCCAAGTTCGTAGGCGCTCCCTGGAAAGCTTATGCTGACCAGATCACCAAGGTGGTGGTTACCGACTTTACATCTATCGGCGAGTGGGCTTTCTACGATCTGGACAATCTGACAGAGGTTTATATTGACGCCTCTGTCCACAAGATCGAGACCAGCGCCTTCCGTGACTGTGATGCGCTGACTACCATTTCGATTCCCGGCACAGTGGTTAAGATAGGCGAAAATGCCTTCCAGAGCTGTGATAAACTGGCTTCCGTAACACTGGGAAGCGGTGTTCAGACCATTGGCGCTTACGCATTCTATGACTGCGCCGATCTGGTAAGCTTCCACATTCCCGAAGCGGTTTCTGTCATTGGCGCAGATGCCTTCGGTGGCTGCAGCGCAATGACTGCCATTACCGTTGACAGTAACAACAGCGCCTATACAGCCGTAAACGGCGTGCTGCTGGATAAGAGCGGATCGAAGCTGATCCGGGTCCCCGGCGGATTTACCGGAAGCTACACCGTACCTGCAACCGTTACTGTTATTGGTGAAAATGCATTTGCAGACTGCAAGGGCATTACCGATGTGGTGATAGGCAGTGCTGTGACGACGGTTGAGGGCGGCGCGTTCTTCGGAAGCTCCGTGACCACCGTGACCCTGGGTAAGAATGTGGAATCCATTGCCGATACCGCATTTAACGATTGCGGCAATATGACTGCCTTTATTTGCGCAGACAATGCAAAGTATAAGACAGACGAATCTGGCGTACTGTATACGGCAGACGGCGCAACGCTGTTGCAGATGCCCGGCGGTATCAGCGGCGCGTATACTTCGGCAGATACGACGAAAACCATCGGCACCAGAGCCTTTGCCTGGAACCGGAACCTTTCCCGGCTGACCGTTTCCGGCGGCGTGACCTCTTTGGGTCAGTGGGCATTTGCAGATGCCGGATTTACTGTACTGGATATGACTGCCGGTACGACCTCGGTTGACATAGGCGCATTTGCAAGCGCAGCTGTGGAAACAATTAACTATCTGGGCACGGAAGAATCCTGGTTGGCAACGAAGATTCAAAAGTACAATGAGCCCTTCTGGTCTGCAAAGCTGAATTGGATCCGGGGCGGTCTGTGTAACGAGAATGTCCGTTGGGAGTTGACTGACGGTACGCTGCTTATTACCGGCACCGGTGAGCTGCCCGCTTACGCAGAGGGCCTGGCTCCCTGGTATAGCCAGAGCAGCGGTATCACCGCCATCGTGATCGGCGAGGGTATCACCGCCATCAGCGCAAAGGCCTTCTATGGCTGTTCCAATGTGACTGTGGTTACCCTGCCTGCGTCGCTGACGGCTGTGGGCGAAAGCGCATTTGCTTCCTGCAGCACACTGAACGATGTGAATTACGCAAGCACCGCATTCCAGTGGAAGACGGTGACTGTGGCAAGCGGCAATGATAACCTGACCGGCGCAACCTTCCATTACGGTGTTGCGCAGCTGACCCAGATCACCATCAAGACAATGCCCACCAAGCTGGATTACCTGATGGGCGAGACTCTGGATACCACCGGCCTTGTGCTGCTGCTGACCTACAGCGACGGCTCTACCGAGGAAGTATCCACCCTGACTGAGGAATACACAGTAACCGCTGACCTGACAACAGCAGGTATAGCCACGGTTACCATCACCTACAAGGAAAAGACAGCTACCTACACAGTAGATGTGGCAGCAGCCGGCTCCTGCGGTGAAAATGTAAGCTGGAAGCTGGTAGACGGTGTTCTGACCCTCTACGGCACCGGCGAAATGACCTACTATGACAGCAAGGACCTGGTGCCTTGGTGGAATCTGAAGGAAACCGTCACCTCTGTGGTGGTGGAAGATGGCGTCACCGGACGGCTCAGCCGTTTTGCCTTCTATAACTGCAGCAACCTGCAGACCGTGTCTCTGCCTGAGGGCATCACATTCCTGGGCAGCTCCTCCTTCTACGGCTGCTCCAGCCTGAAGGAAATTAAGGTTCCTGACAGCGTTACCGGTATAAGCAGTACTGTCTTCGGCAACAACACCGCCCTTACCACTATCAGCTTTGGTAAGGCACTCAAGACGGTTGGCGAGGGCGCTTTCAAGAACTGCACCAGCCTGGCCACCGTCAATTACGGCGGCAGCCGCACCTCCTGGAAGAATATCACCATCACCGAAACAAACAACGAGGCACTGACCGGCGCCACCATCAACTATGCCCTTTTGGAGCCCGTGGCTATGATCGTCAGCAAGCTGCCTGACAAGACCGAGTATGTTGTGGGTGAGTCCCTGGATACCACCGGTATAGAGTTGTCCATTGTATATGATGACGAAAGCCAGGAGGCATACACCGGCGAGTTTGCAGTCTCCTGCGATCTGAGCGCCGTTGGTCAGGTTCAGGCAACTGTCACAGCAGGTGAGCACACCGCGACCTTCCAGGTTGAAGTACTGCAGGGCGGCATCACCGCTGACGGCGTGAAGTGGTATATGAAGGGCTTGACCCTTTATGTGGAATGCGAAGGCCAGATGCCTGACTATTCAGCAGAAAATCCCGCACCCTGGACAGTAGGCTATTGTGACGAGTTCTATTTTGATAAGGTGGTACTGGACGAGGCAATTACCTCTGTAGGCGCATACGCATTCAGCGGTTGCGGCGAACTGACAGAGGTGATCCTGCCGGATGGGGTAACAACCATCGGCGCGGGCGCTTTCTTCGGTGTAACCAACCTGGAGACCGTCACTATGGGCGTGAATGTTACCACCATCGGTGAGGACGCTTTTGCAAATTGTGAGGCACTGACCACTGTCTACTACGGCGGCAACAGTGTTACCTGGCCGCTGGTCGCTGTGGGTCAGAATAACGAGAATCTGACAAATGCAACCTTCGTCTATGGTATGGCTGAGCCTACCGGCATTACAGTCACCAAGCTTCCCAACAAGGCAGAATACCTGATTTGGGATACCTTTGATGCCACCGGTATGGAAATTGCCTACGCATACGAAGACGGCGAGACCACAACACCTTACACCGGCGCATTCAGCGCAACCTGCGAATTCACCGCCATCGGTGAAGCAACCGTGACCGTGACCGCAGGCGAATATACCACCACCTGCACCGTAACGGTGCTGCCCAGCGGCTACTGCAGTGACGACGGCAGCAGCCTGACCTGGAAGCTGGTGGATGGTGTGCTGACCATCTCCGGTGAGGGCGGAATGACCTACTACGGCAACAGAGAACTTGTGCCCTGGTGGAATTACAAGGAGACGGTTACCGCTGCAGTGATCGAGACCGGTATGACCGGCAGACTGTCCCGTTTTGCCTTCTACAACTGCAGCAATATGAAGACCGTATCCCTGCCTGAGGGCATCACCTTCCTGGGCAGCTCCGCGCTCTTCGGCTGCTCCAGCCTGGAGGCAGTGGTGATCCCCAATACCGTTACCGGTATAAGCAGTACCGTATTTGGCAACAATACTTCTCTGAGAACCGTAACGATGGGCGAGAATATGGAATCCATCGGCGAGGGCGCTTTCAAGTATTGCTCCGACCTTACCATCAACTATGGCGGCAGCCGCACCACCTGGGCTGCCATTGAGGTCAATGAGTCCAATAACGAGGCATTCCTGACAGCCACTGTCAACTATGCCCGTGTGGATGTGACCTCCCTGGAGATCACTGCACAGCCCAATAAGACAGCATATCTGCTGGGTGAGGAGCTGGATACTGAGGGTATGGTAATTACTGCCCACAAGGACGATGGAACCAGCGCAGTGGTTACGGACTACACCGTATCCGCAGATATGAGCGCTGTGGGCAATGTGACGGTTACCGTCAGCTATGGCGGCAAGACCGCAGAGCTGCCCATCAGCATCGGTTATGGCGGCTACACCGCAGACGGACTGTTCTGGCAGTTCGCAGACGGTGTCCTGACTGTGGACTATGTGGTCAATGAAGAGAACCCCGGTACCGGTGTGATGCTGGATTACACCGCGGAAGCTCCCGCGCCTTGGGCGAGCCTGGCAGAGGAGATCGAGAATCTGGTGATCGGCGAGGGCGTGACCGTGGTCGGCACCTATGCCTTTGCAGGCTGCACTGCATTGACTGCTGTGGTTCTGCCCGACAGCCTCACAGAGGTTCGGGAAAATGCATTCCTGAACTGCCAGCTGCTGGAGACGGTTACCTTTGCAGGCGAGGAAGAAAAGTGGGATTCCATTCAGATCGCGGAGACCGGCAATGAGACCCTGCTGGCAATCGC
>JAZOBI010000071.1:0-28800 GCA_045595885.1 Faecousia sp.
ATGGCTACGATCCGACTTTACGGTCGCGGCAGGTCAGCTGCAGGATGGGGGTCAGGCCAGCCTGCTTCAGCATGACACAGGCAGGGAAGGAACCCATACGCATGACGGAGGACTGGTTATCGGTGATATTTACGGCAGTGATGCCGCTGAGGTATTCCTTGGCCTCTTCCACCACATGGCCCATGTGGCAACCCTTGGGAGGGCCGACTTCCGCGGTGACAACAAACTGACCGTCATTGAACAATTCAGTAATTCTCATTGTTTTTACTCCTTTTTATTACACTTCGTTGTCGGTAGCGTAGTTACGCACCTGGATGGGGCACTTCAAAGCGTCCAGACGGCCGATTTTCTTCAGCTTCTGGTAAATACGCTCCCAGCCGCACTCCATATTGGGGTCGACTTCGCACTTGCCGTTCTTGGCGCCGCCGCACTGGCCGTTGACCAAGCTCTTGGAGCAGGCGGTCAGGGGGCAGATGCCGCCGGTCAGATTCAGGAAACATTCGCCGCACTGGTGGCAGTCATGCTCCAGAGGGGTAACACCCTGGAAACCGGGCAGACGATAGGTGTCGCAGCCGGCGCAGACCCGCTTGTGGTCAAAGACCTCGGCCACGGTCTGCACGCCAACACCGCAGGAGAACACCAGGATCATGTCGGCAGCCTCAATGGCGGCCTGGTGCTTTGCCAGACGGACCTTCAGGTTTTCTACGTTGCAGATATAGTCGGTGGTGATGATGCCGGTAACGATGCCCCGCTCCATCATTTCCTTCTGCAGCGCATCGGCTTCGGCTTCGGGGAAACGGATTTCCTTGCAGCCGTGGCAGTTGATGATGAAGACCTTGCCGGTTACCAAAGCGTCAATGGCTTCTCTAGTTTTCAGTTCGGTGATCAACATATTACTTCATCCCCCTTACTGCGTTCTTGCCCAGCTTGATCAGATTGACCAGCGGAATCTTGGAGGAGCAGATATACTCACAGCATCTGCATTCCATGCAGTCCATAATGTTTCTGTCCTTCAAAGCCTGAGGATCCATCACCAGCTTGGCGAAGTACAGGGGCTGCAGGCTCATGGGACATACATCCACGCAACGGCCGCACTTGATGCACTCCACGGTTTCGGTTTCGTCGGTTTCCACGGCGATGATGCCGTTGGAACCCTTCATGATGGGGGCTTCCAGGCCATCCTGGACGAAGCCCATCATGGGACCGCCGGCCTTGATGGTGGCGTTTTCGTCGGTGATGCCGCCGCAGGCGTCAACCAGAGCCTGTGCGGGCGTGCCGATCTTGACAATAAAGTTGCCGGGCTCCCGGATGTAAGGACCGGTGACGGTGGTAATACGCTCCACCAGAGGCATACCGGTCTTGATGGCGTCGGCGATGGCCTTGACGGTGGAGACATTGCTGACGCAGGCACCCACATCGGCGGGCAGCTTGCCGCTGGGCACGCTGCGGCCCATGGCCCGCTTAATGGGCATCTTTTCACCGCCCTGGGGGTACTGGGTGGCAACTTCCAGCACTTCGATACCTTCGATGCCGGCGGTCTTTTCCCGCATCAGCGCGATGGCATCGGGCTTGTTCTCTTCGATAACGATGATGCCCTTGGGGGCATTGACGGTCTTCATCTCAGCCTGCAGGCCGAAGATGATGTCATCGGCAAACTCCAGAAGCATTCTGTGGTCAGCGGTCAGCAGAGGCTCGCACTCGCAGGCGTTGACCAGAACGGCGTCGATGGGCTTACCGGGGTTCAGCTTCACATAGGTGGGGAAGCCTGCACCGCCCATGCCTACGATACCGGCTTCCTTGACGATCTCGATGATCTCGGCGGGAGTCAGCTCGTCCAGAGGCTTGTTGGGCTTGACGGATTCGTGCAGGGTGTCCTGGAAGTCATTTTTGATGACAACGGACAGGCAGGTGCCACGGTTGGCGTGGGGACGATTCTCCACGGCAATAACGGTACCGCTGATGGAGGAATGGACAGGGGCGGAGATGAAGCCGGCCTGTTCGCCGATCTTCTGACCCACCTTTACATAGTCGCCCACGGCGACAATGGGGTTGGCGGGAGCGCCCAGGTGCATAGCCATGGGGATGACAGCGATTTCGGGAGCGGGGAAGCGGACCAGAGCCTTGGCTTCCGTGGGTTCCTTGCCCTCTACAGGGTGGACACCGCCGTACCAGCCCTCAAAGCGCTTTTCGCGGATGGCTTTGACATAGTCATTGACCACTTTGAAATTAACCTTGGAGTAATCACGCAGCTGCACGGGCTGCTCGGTCAGCTCGCAGATGCGGCCCTGCTTGGCAAGCCGCTGCTGGATCTTTTCCCAGGCGCAGTCCTTGTCGGGGCTGACTTCGCACTTGCCGTTCTTGGCGCCGCCGCACTGGCCGTTGAGCAGGCTCTTGGAGCAGTCCACGATGGGGCAAATGCCGCCGGTCATATTCAGATAGCACTGGGCGCAGGCGTCGCAGGCCTTCTTGGTCAGCGCCATACCGTGATGGCCGGTGTAGTTCAGAGAGTTGGTTGCGGAGAAGACGGGGACCTCTGCCCAGGCGGCAATGGTCTGGATGCCCAGGCCGCAGGATACCACGAAGATGTTTTCCGTGCCTTCGGGGATGGCATCCATCAGCTTTTGCTCGGTCTGAGTTTTGTTGCACAGGAAGTCGATACAGATGCTGCCTGTGACATTCTTGCCCTGCTGCTTGGCAAAATTAACAAATGCTTCGCAATCAGGCTCATTGATGGTTTCAAATTCCTTGAAACACTTGTTGCAGGCGATGACGAAGATGTTATCCAAACCGGCCAGTACGCCGGAGAGCTCTTCTTCAGCCTTCAACCTATACTTGGTATAGTTTTCCAATTTCTCACCTTCCCTAAAAATGATGCAAAACTATAGTTGGATTGCTTCATGCCCGTCGGTTTCCCCGTTCGGGCATAATACACAGCCAGTATATCACACAATTCCCGGTATTGCTAGTGCAAAAAGTGTTTTTTCGTGAAAAAAGTCGGGAAAAATCAGGATACGGCCGGTTTTTAACGGATTATGCCTGCCGCTGGAAAAGGCGGGAATACCGTGGCGTAAAACAGAAAAATGCATCCCCCAGGGGGGCTTAAAACCGGGGGAATACTCTGTTATAATGGAATCAAAAAACAAAAGGAGGGTTCCTTATGGAGAAGATTTCACCGGTGAAACGTATGGTTTTGGCAGCTATGATGGTGGCGCTGTGCGTGGTGCTGCCCATGGCGTTTCATGCCATTCCCGATGGCGGTTCCGTATTCTTACCTATGCACATTCCGGTGCTGATTTGCGGTATGATCTGCGGTTGGCCTTACGGTTTTATTTGCGGTCTTTTGGGACCGCTGCTGAGTTGTTTGATTACCAGTATGCCGCCGATGGCATATTTGCCGCCCATGATGGTCGAATGCGCGGTGTACGGCCTGGTGACGGGTTTGATGCTGAAATTTGTGCGGACAGGCAAGCTGTATGGGGATCTGTATTTGGCGTTGGTGACGGCGATGATCGCCGGCAGAGTAATTTCCGGCGTTGCCAAGGCGCTGATCTTCAGCCCGGGAATCACCATGACCTATTGGATTACGGCCAGTTTTGTGACAGCTCTGCCCGGCATTGTGATCCAGCTGGTGGCGGTGCCGCTGCTGGTGGGAATGCTGATGAAGGTGCGCTGTTTGCCCACCCGGTATTCAAAGGAGAAAAGTCATGAATAAGCAGGATGTGATTCAGTTTTTTGATCGGTTGGCGCCCGGTTGGGATGCGGATTTGATTCGCAGTGATGCCATTATTGGCAAAATTATGGATGGTGCCGGAGTGAAGCCGGGCGTAAGGGTACTGGATGTAGCTTGCGGAACCGGTGTTTTGTTTCCGGATTATCTGGCGCGACAGGTGGCAGATGTTACGGCGGTGGATATATCGGTGGAAATGGTGAAAATCGCCCGGGAGAAATTTCCGGACGCGCCCATTACCGTGCTGTGCGCTGATGTGGAGACTATGCAGTGGGAAGAAACCTTTGATTGCATTATGGTCTACAACGCGTTTCCGCATTTTCCGGAGCCGGAGAAGCTGATTCGGGTACTGACCGGTTTTTTGAAGCCGGGCGGCACGCTGACAGTGGCTCACGGTATGAGCCGGGCGGCCATTGATGCCCACCATCATGGCACGGCCAGCAAGGTTTCCGTGGGATTGATGCATGAAGACGCGCTGGCGGCGATATTTGAGAAGGATCTGGATGTGACCGTGAAAATTTCGGATGAACGGATGTATCAGGTTACAGGCACAAAACCATAAGGGATACCCCGGTTCAATTCTGGAACCGGGGCTATTGTTCACAAATAGTTCATATTCTTTTTGCCGTTTTGCTATATAATAGTGGGGTTAACATTTATACAAAGGAGACTTGCTTATGTTTGAAAAAATCGTGAATTGGGCAACCAACCTGGGCCTTGGCGCGCTGAGCAAATTTATCCCCGCGGTGCTGATTCTGGTGGTTGGCATCATTGTCATTCGACTGGTAACCGCCATTGTGCAGAAGGCGCTGAACAAGTCCAAGCTGGACAAGGCCGGCCACGGAATGATCAGAAACCTGGTTCGAATTGTGCTGTATCTGGTGGTAGGCCTGATGTGCGCTTCCGCTCTGGGCATTGATGTTTCCAGCGTTTTGGCACTGGCGTCTGTGGCGACTTTGGCTGTTTCTCTGGCTTTGCAGGATCTGCTGAGCAATCTGGTGGGCGGCTTTACACTGCTGTACACCGATCCCTTCTCCGCCGGTGACTATGTGGAGATCGCGGGCCAGTCCGGCACCGTCAAGGAGGTGGGCATGACCTATACCAAACTGCTGACGCCCGATAACAAGCTGACCCAGATCCCCAACTCCTCCGTGGTTTCCAGCGAGATCATCAACTACTCCGTTACCGGTACCCGCAGGGTGGATGTGACTATTTCCGCTTCCTATGAGACCCCTGTGGATGATGTGCTGGCAGCGCTGAAGGAAGCTGTGCCCGGTGACCTCATTCTGCAGAAGGAAGGAATCACCACTCTGATTAGCAAATATGGTGAAAGTTCTATTGAGTATGTGGTGCGTGTATGGTGCGAAACCGACAAGTATTGGGATGTATTCAACGGCATTACCTACAACATCAAGAAGGTATTTGACGAGAAGAAGATCAATATGACCTATCCCCACCTCAACGTACATCTGGATAAGTAATTTGTAAAAATATACCATTGCATAACGGGGCGTTTTTGGGTGATACTAGCTTTGGATGAACAATGAAAGACGGTCAAAGGCCATGACGATGGCAGAGGTTCGGCTTACATGGTTTGTCAAGTGTGTCGCCGATTCAGCGCTGCGGTGTGATGCGAAAAAGGCGGATCAGCGCAAATCCGCCTGTACATGGGTATTAGAAAAGTGCCATCCTACGGGATGGCACTTTTTGTTTTATTCCAGTTCGAAGGCGCCGGTGTAGAGCTGATAGTAGGTGCCCTTTTGGGCAATCAGGTCATCATGGGTACCCCGTTCGATGATATGACCATGGTCCAAAACCATGATGCAATCGGAATTGCGGACGGTACTGAGCCGGTGGGCAATAACAAAGACGGTACGGCCGTGCATCAGCTTATCCATGCCGTCCTGCACCAGCTTTTCCGTACGGGTGTCAATGGAGGAGGTGGCTTCGTCCAGAATCATGACCGGAGGATCTGCCACGGCGGCCCGGGCGATGGAGATCAGCTGCCGCTGACCCTGGGAAAGGCTGGCGCCGTTGCCGGTGAGCTGGGTATTGTAGCCATTGGGCAGACGGGTGATGAAATCATGGGCATTTGCCAGCTTAGCCGCTTCGATACATTCTTCGTCGGTGGCATCCAGCTTGCCGTAGCGGATGTTTTCCATGACGGTACCGGTGAACAGGTTTACATCCTGCAGCACCACGCCCAGACTGCGGCGCAGGTCGGGCTTGGCGATCTTGTTGATATTGATGCCGTCATAACGGATCTTGCCGTCGGCGATGTCGTAGAACCGGTTGATCAGGTTGGTGATGGTGGTCTTGCCGGCGCCGGTGGCACCGACGAAGGCGATCTTCTGGCCGGGATGGGCGTAAAGGGTCACATCATAGAGCACCTGCTTTTCCGGCACATAGCCGAAGTCCACACCGTCCATGGTGATATCGCCCTTCAGCTCGGTATAGGTGGTGGTGTCGTCAGCCTTGTGATAGTGTTTCCACGCCCAGTGACCGGTGCGGGTTTCGGACTCGGTGATGGTGCCGTCGGGACCGATGTTGGCATTGACCAGGTGGACATAGCCTTCATCTGCTTCCGGTTCCTGATCCATCAGCTCAAAGATCCGCTCCGCGCCTGCCAGAGCCATGATGATGGAGTTGAACTGCATGGACACCTGGTTGATGGGCATATTGAAGTTCCGGGAAAGAACCATGAAGGCCATCAGACTGCCCAAGGTCAGCATGGGCGCTTCCGGATTGGACAGAACGCACAAAATGCCGCCTACGACAGCAAGGATCGAATACTGCACATAGCCCAGGTTGTTATTGATGGGGCCCATCATGTTGGAGAATTTGCCGGCGGAGAAGGCGTTTTCGCACAGCTGAGCATTCAGTTTGTCAAATTCTTCTTTACAGACTTCCTCATGGTTGAAGACCTTGACTACCTTTTGACCGGTGATCATTTCTTCGATATAGCCGTTGACGGCGCCCAGGGAGCGCTGCTGGCCGATAAAGAACTTGGCGGACTTGCCTGCCAGGGTTTTTGTGGCGAATACCACGCCTATGACGGTGACCATGCTCACCAGAGTCAGAATCCAGGACTCCATCAGCATGGTGATGAAAATGACCACCAGGGTCACCACAGCGGAGATGGTTTGGGGAATGGATTGGGAGATCATCTGCCGCAGGGTGTCAATGACACCGGTGTAGCGGGACATAATGTTGCCGGCTACATTGGAATCGAAATACCGCAGGGGCAGGGTCTGCATCTTTTTGAACATATCGTCACGGACTTTTTTCTGAATGCCCTGGGTGACACCGACCATCAAAAAGCTTTGCAGGAAGCTGGAGAGCATACCAATGAGGAAAATGCCCACCATCTGAATCAAAAATTTCAAAATGGGGCCGAAATCTGTGGATCCCGCGGCGACCATAGGCAGAATATAGTCATCCACCAGGGTGCCCAGCATAATGGAGCTGCGGGATTGGACCAGGGCAGAGGCGAGAATACAAAGCAGAACGATCAGAATGGTAAATTTGTATTCCAGCAGATATTTCAACAGACGCAGGAAGGTTTGCTTGGGGTTTTTGGCCTTGCGGCCATCACCGCGCATTCTGGGTGGGGGCATACTCGTCATCTCCTTTCTTCTGGGAGTAGTAGACTTCCTGGTAAATGGAAGAGGACGCCATCAGTTCATCGTGGGTGCCAACAGCGGAAACCATGCCGTTGTCCAGGATGATGATCATGTCCGCTTCCTGCACAGAGGCAATACGCTGGGCAATGATCAGCTTGGTGGTGCCGGGAATCTCCTCGGCGAAGGCTTTGCGGATGGAGGCGTCGGTGGCGGTGTCCACGGCGGAGGTGGAATCGTCCAAAATCAGAATTTTGGGCTTTTTCAGCAGCGCCCGGGCGATGCAAAGCCGTTGCTTCTGACCGCCGGATACATTGGTGCCGCCCTGCTCAATGTGCGTGTCATACTTGTCGGGGAAGGATTCAATGAAATCATGGGCGCAGGCAAGGCGACAGGCCTTCACCATTTCCTCGTCGGTGGCGCTGGCGTTACCCCAGCGCAGATTGTCCTTGATGGAGCCGGAGAACAGCACATTTTTCTGCAGCACCATGGCCACATTGTCACGCAGGATTTCCAGGTCATAGTCCCGGACATCCACGCCACCGACTTTGAGTGTGCCTTCCGACACATCGTAAAGCCGGGGGATCAGCTGAACCAGGGTGGATTTACTGGATCCGGTGCCGCCCAGGATGCCCACGGTGGCGCCGGCGGGAATGTGCAGATTCACTTCCTTCAAAGCCCGGTGCTGGGCCTCCTTGCTGTAACGGAAAGAAACATTTTCAAAGTCGATAGAACCGTCGGCCACTTCGGTAATGGCATTCTGCGGAGAGGACAGGTCGGGGTCCTCTGTCAGAATTTCATAGCAGCGGCGCAGGGGTGTGCGGGACATGATCATCATGACAAACACCATGGAAAGGTTCATCAGACCCATGAGAATTTGGGTGGTATAGGTGAACATGGAAGAGAGCTGACCGGTGGTCAGACCCACGGCAGGGTTATTGCCGGACTGAACTACCATCTGGGCGCCAAACCAGGAGATAAGGAGCATACAGGCATACACGCAGAACATCATGATGGGGCTGTTCAGCGCCAGAACCTTTTCTGCTTTGGAGAAGGTTTTCGCCAGGTCAGAGGAGATATCGGTGAATTTCTCGTTTTCCTTCTGCTCTCTGACGAAGGATTTTACAACCCGGATGCCGTGGATGTTTTCCTGGACCACATTGTTGAGCCGGTCGATCATTCTAAAGCCTTTGTCGAAGATCTTAAATACGGCAGGTGTCAGGCAGACCAGGGCGATGATCAGCACAGGCATGACCATCAGATAGATTTTAGCCAGATCGGGGCTGATGGTCCAGGCGGAAATCAGCGCCAGGATCAGCATCATGGGACAGCGGATGGCCATGCGGATGAGCATCTGAAAAGTCATCTGCAGATTGGCGACATCGGAGGTCAGGCGGGTGACGATGGAGGCTGACGAGAACTTGTCAATATTGCTGAAGCTGAAGCGCTGCACCCGGTAGAACATATCCTGGCGCAGATTTTTGGCAAAGCCGGTGCCGGCACGGGACGCGAAAATGGCAGACATGACACCGAAGGCCAAGCTCATCAGCGCGCACACCACCAACTGAACGGAGCGGGTTACGATGATGTCCATATCCTGCAATTTGACGCCGTAATCATACAGGCTGGCCATGACCCGGGGTATCAGCACCTCCATGGACACCTCGCCAACCATAGCCAGCGGGCTCAGCAGTGCTGCCCACCAGTATTCCCGGATGCTCCGGGCAAGTTTACCGATCATAGATTGGATTCCTCCTTATGTTTTCGCTTGCATGGGTGACCGCCCAGATTGTCGATGGCCCGCTGGAGAAGGTCGGCAAATTGCTGCCTTTCTTCTTCGGAGAAGCCCTGGACAATCTGCTGATCTGTGTTTTCTATGGTGCGATGCATGGTTTCGTCCAGCTCCCGACCCTTTTCCAGAAGATAGATCCGCTTGCAGCGGCGGTCTGTTTCGTCGGGAGAGAATTCGATAAAGCCCTTTTGCTCCAGCCGGGATAGAATTCCGGAAACCGTGGGATGGCTCAGCTGGAAGGCTTCTTCAATATCCCGGGCGCAGGGCGGAGTCTGTCGATGGGTAATATAACCCATGATATGTCCTTGCGCGGAAGTCAAATCCATGGAGGCCAGGGCGGAATTCATGGCTTGACCGGTGCAATTTGCCAGCACCCGGAGTAAATGACCGTAGCGATGATGCATATCATCACCTCGTTTCTATAAATGTAGCGTGCTACACAAGTGTAGCACAGGATTCATTATTTATCAAGAGAAAAACGAAAATTTACAGGTATTGGTTTATGGATTGCCATGATTTTTGATACCTCCGGGCATTGCCTTTTGCGCGGGGACTTGGTATAATAGGCGAAAAGGAGGCGAAGAAATGAAAAAATGGATCGCGTGGATGGTGGCGTTGCTGCTGTGCCTTTCTATGGCCGGCTGCGGCGAATCTCAGCAGGAGCAATCCACTCCAAACAAAGTACAGGATTTTTCCGGCATGACACTGAAATTGGGAAATCAGATGCCGGATTTTACCGTCCGGGACGTGGATGGGACGGAATACGGATTGTATGAACTTCTGGAGCAGAAGCAGATGGTGATGCTGAACTTCTGGTTTATTGATTGTCCTTATTGCGTAATGGAGTTTCCCCACATGGATGCCGCCTACGGACAGTATGGAGACAGAGTGGAGATTTTGGCCATGAACCCCTTTGACAGCGATGAAGATATTCAGAGTTTTGGCAAGGAAGAGGATTTGCATTTTGCTCTGTGCGGCGAGGATTTGGGGTTGAGTGATGCCTTTGGTGTCAGAGGCTATCCTACCACGGTAATTATTGACCGGTTTGGCATCGTATGTCTGGTACAGGCCGGCGCAGTGCCGTATGAGGAGGTTTTCCTGCAGGTATTCGCCCACTTTACGGCGGATTCCTATGAAACGGAGTTGTTTAACAGCATTACGGAGATTGGAAATTGATGGAATGGATGTTGTGCGACTGCCATATGCACATGGTGCTGGACGGCAGGGATTGGCGGAAGGCCATTGGTCGGCATACGCTGGGTCCGGAAATGGATTTTATCCGGACCGCGCTGGGAAAATACCGGGATTTGGGCTATGGTTATCTCCGGGATGGCGGTGACCGCTGGGGTGTGGGCAAGGCGGCCAGGGAAATGGCGGCAGAAATGGGAATTGTCTACAAAACGCCGCTGAGTCCTTTGTGCCGGGCCGGACATTACGGAGCGTTTATTGGAGAAAAGTACGGAAATATCCGGGAATTTGCGGATTTGGTTAGAAAGCAGCGGGAAAATGGTGCGGATTTTATTAAAATTATGATCTCCGGACTCATGGATTTTGACCGGTTTGGCGTGCTGACAGAAGCGGGTTTGCCGGCAGAGGAAATCCGGGAGCTGATTCACATTGCCCATGAGGAGGGCTTTTCTGTGATGGTTCATGCCAATGGAGCCAGAACCGTGGAGGCCGCGGCGGTTGCCGGTGTGGACTCGGTGGAGCATGGCGCTTATCTGGATGGGGATGCTCTGGCGGCCATGACGGCAAACGGCACGGTTTGGGTGCCTACATTGTCTACCATTGGCAATCTGCAGGGCAAGGGCCGCTTCTCGGAGGAGGCTGTGGAAAGAATCCTGGGCAGCGCCCTGGAGAATGTGGCTGCCTTTGCCGCCATGGGCGGCCTGGTGGCTTGCGGCAGCGATGCCGGCGCCTGGGCGGTGGAACATGGCTGTCATACGGAAATGGATTGGCTGCGCCGGGCGTTGGGCCCGGATGCGCAGATTGTTGCGGACAGGGGCAACCAAGCTATTATGGCCAAGTTTTGATAAAAAAATGAGCGATTGGTTACAATCGCTCATTTATTTTGCAGTTGTTCCAGGGTCATGCGGATCATATACAGGGCATTTTCCGGCTCCTGGATGTCCCGGGTGGCCAATTCAATGGGACAAAGGCCGTTTTTTTGTCGGTTCATAATGGATTCCGCCAGGGTGCCCCAACTGACTTCCACGCCGCCGGCGCGCAGCACTTTGACCGCGCCGGTGCTCATGACATGGCCATAGACGCTGCGCACACCCAGCAACCGATATAAAAACGCGGCGCCCCGGCCCACCACCTTATCAGCCGCGGAAAAGCCCATCATATCCGTTTCACTGTCCAGCCATGTCAGCAGTGGACGGACACCCCGCTGGGTGCTCTGGTAGACTGTGCTGCCTTTGCACAAAACGCAGGTGGCGTCGGATTTGGTAAGAATGGATTTTGCGTATTCCAAATCGTAGGGCATAGGTGTACTCCTTTGGCGAATTTGGCCATATTATAAAGGATTTTTGGGAAACTGTCAACAAGAGCGAATAGTTTTCTTCCTTTTGCCTACAATATGCCTGAAAAGGAGGGGAAAGCATGAAAAAAGATGAGAAAAAAGATGTGGATTGGGAAGTCAAAGATCCCAAACCACCGGTGGTGCATTCCGGGCATATGGAGAATAGAAAGCGGTAAATTGCAGTTTATCGTGGAGTTTGAAAATGTCATGTAGGGACCGGTGTCCTCGACGGGCCAACCGCGAAGCGGCATTTTTACAAATGTTCCCATAGAATGCAGCAAAATTAGCCCATCGAGGTCAAATTTTGCCGAAGGACCGTCGAGGACGCCGGTCCCTACAAATGCATCACCGCAGCGATAAACAAAAATTTGAACTTCATAGGGATGGGAAAAGGCTCTGGAATGTTCCAGAGCCTTTTTGTATTTAGCAGAGCTTTGCGCCGGCGGGGATAGCGTCGGAAACCATCAACAGGTTCAGCTTTTCCTCGCCGTTTTCGGTGTGAACGGCGCTTATGAGCATACCGCAGGACTCTCTGCCCATCATTTTCCGGGGAGGCAGGTTGGTGATGGCAACCAGGGTCTTGCCCAGCAGCTCCTCGGGCTTGTAGTACTTGGCGATGCCGGAGAGAATCTGGCGGGGGGTGCCGGTGCCGTCATCCAGGGTAAACTGCAGCAGCTTGTCGGACTTCTTGACGGGCTGGCAATCGAGAACCTTCACGGCACGGAAATCGGACTTACAGAAAGTGTCGAAATCCACATTTTCTTCGGCGTAGGGCTCAATTTCGATGGGGGACTTGGGCTTGCTGAGTTCTTCCAATTCTTTCAGCTCCTTTTCCATGTCGATGCGGGGGAACAGGGGGGCGCCTACAGTGGTGCGCCAGGTGGCGTTTTCGTCGGCGCAGTAGCAGCGGGCATCCAAAGTGCGGCCGTCAGCGGGAACATTCAGCAGGTCCAGGATCTTACCTGTGGACTCCGGCATGAAGGGCGTCAGCAAAATGGCGGACAGGCGGATGCATTCGCAGAGATTTTTCATAACGGTCAGGAGTCTGGGCTTGGTTTCTTCGGATTTTGCCAGGATCCAGGGCGCGGTTTCGTCAATATACTTGTTGGCCCGGTCCAGCAGGCGGAAGACTTCGTTCAAAGCGTTGGAGAACTGGAAGGATTCCATCTGCTTTTCGTAGTTGGCAAACACTTCCTCTGCCAGGGCTTTGAGCTGGCTGTCCAGCTCAGCGCCTTCGCCGCCGTTACCCAATTCGCCGCCAAAATACTTCTGGTTCATGGCCACGGTGCGGGAAACCAGATTGCCCAGGGTGTTGGCCAGGTCCGTATTGATCGTGCCGATCAGCAGTACATTGGTGAAGTTGCCGACACTGCCGAAGGGGAAGGTGCGAAGCAGGAAGAAGCGGAGGGCGTCTACGCCGAAGCGCTCGGCCAGAATATAAGGGTCGACTACATTGCCCCGGGATTTGGACATCTTTTCACCGTTGAAATTCAGCCAGCCGTGGCCGTAGACCTTCTTCGGCAGGGGCAGATCCAAACTCATCAGCATAGCGGGCCAGATGATGGCATGGAAACGGACGATCTCCTTACCCACAAAGTGAACATCGGCAGGCCAGAAATCGCTCAAATCGTTGTACTTATTGTTTTCAAAGCCCAGGGCGGTCATGTAGTTGAAGAGGGCATCGATCCACACATAAACCACATGGCCGGGGTCAAAGTCCACGGGCACGCCCCAGGTGAAGCTGGTGCGGCTGACACACAGATCGTTCAGGCCGGGCTTGATGAAATTGTTGACCATTTCATGGACGCGGCTGCGGGGCTGGAGGAAATCGGTGTTTTCCAGCAGGTCACGGACACGGTCGGCATACTTGGAAAGACGGAAGAAATAGGCCTCTTCCTTGGCGTCCTGGACTTCACGGCCACAGTCGGGGCATTTGCCGTCAATGAGCTGGCTGTCGGTCCAGAAGCTTTCGCAGGGCTTGCAGTACTTGCCGGCGTATTCACCCTTGTAAATATCGCCTCTTTCATACATCCGCTTGAAGATTTTCTGGACGCCTTCCATGTGGTAATCGTCGGTGGTGCGGATGAAGCGGTCGTGGGAGATGTTCATCAGCTTCCACAGATCCAGCACGCCCTTTTCGCCCAGGACGATGTTATCCACAAACTGCTGGGGGGTGACACCGGCCTCCTTGGCTTTGTCTTCGATTTTCTGGCCATGTTCATCGGTGCCGGTGAGGAACTTTACATTGTAGCCCTGCAAACGCTTAAACCGGGCCATGGTGTCGGTGGCCACGGTGCAGTAGGCATGGCCGATATGCAGGTTGGAAGAGGGGTAGTAGATGGGGGTGGTAATGTAATAATTACCCTTACAATTCTGACACATAAAAAATCTCCTTATCAAAATAGAAAACGCCCCTGGAAAATCCAAGGGCGTAAAATTACGCGGTACCACCTTGATTCGCAGAATACTAGGTCATCGCGAACCAGTGCGCACTAGGTAGTGGCGATCCCCTAAGGGTTCCGGAATGTTCGGGGGATTGCCACGGCTCTAAAGGGCTTCGCAATGACAGATGTTTTCTGCCTCAGAAACGCGATAACGGGCGTACCCGGGATGGCCTACCTATCGGCGATCCGGCTCCGAGACCATGTTCGGCGGCTCTTTCCGTACCCCCTTCGCACCAATACGGGGCTCGCTGAACGGCAGATTTCGCTTACTCTTCTCATCTATGCTTTTGACGATATACAGGGGTATTATACCCACAAAAAGGGGAATTTGTCAACTGTTTTGGAAGATAAATTGTTGTTTACACATACACCTCATGGCGATATTGTAGGGCGGGGGCAAGCCCCGCCCTACGGCGCCATCGTAGTGTAAACAACCATTTAGCGGGTGGGGAGGCCGGATCTGGCCAGATTGATATAGAGTTCTGCATTGGCGGTGATGGCGGCAATCTGCTCGGCTGTCAGCTCCTTGACGATTTTCGCCGGGTTACCCAGGATCATGGAACCGGCAGGCGCATTCATTTTGCCGGTGACCACGGCGCCGGCGCCCACGATGCAGTTGTCGCCGATCACGGCGTTATTGAGCACGATGGCGCCCATGCCGATCATGCAATTATCGCCGATGGTGCAGCCGTGGATGATGGCGGTGTGGCCGATGGTGACGTTACTGCCCACTACGGTATTGCTGTGGATGACGGCGTTGTCCTGAATGTTGGTGTTGTCACCGACGGTGATGGTGCAGTTGTCGCCCCGCAGGACGGCGCCATACCAGACGCTGACATTGTCGCCCAGGTGGACATTACCGACGATGGTTGCATTGGGTGCCTGATAAATAGCCATAAAAATTACTCCTTTTGTGTTTTCTATGACCATGGTATCGCAGAAAATGGGGTTTGTCAAACGGGTTGCCTTGGAAAAGGCAACTTTTTTTCTGCTGTCGGGTAGGAATGAAAGGGAGG
The DNA here is from genome assembly GCA_045595885.1 of Faecousia sp. Lineage (GTDB taxonomy): Bacteria > Bacillota > Clostridia > Oscillospirales > Oscillospiraceae > Faecousia. The sequence continues at coordinate 15,124 of JAZOBI010000071.1, forward strand.
AACAAAATGAAACAGGAGCAAAATACGCTGAAATACCGGATTCGCAACGGCAAGGTTCGGCGCTCGGATGTGACACGGCGGCTGGCGGAACTGGCCTTTGGCAAGGCAAATGACTGTGTGCGGCTGGCCCTGGAGGATGCGCCGGAGTTGGATAAGCTGGATCTTTCGCTTTTGAGCGAGGTCAAGCGCAATGATAAGGGAACGGTGGAGATTCGGCTCATTGACCGGCTGCAGGCGCTGGAACAGTTGGCGGCAGTGGCGTCGGAGGACTCGGAAGCCGCGGCGGCTTTCCTGCAGGCGCTGCAAACAGAACCGGAGGCGAAGGAATGACCGGATTTTCCTTTTCCCCAAAACAACGGCAGGTCCTGACCTGGTGGATGCCGGGCAGCGGAGAGGAGAATCGGGAGGCCATTATCTGCGATGGGGCAGTGCGATCGGGAAAGACCATGGCTATGGGACTGAGCTTCTTTATTTGGGCAAGCGCCAGCTTTCAGGGGCAGCGGTTTGGCGTCTGCGGCAAAACCATTGCGTCGCTGCGGCGAAATGTATTGGCGGAAGTGCTTCCGAAATTGGGGGAACTTGGGGCTGCCTGGAGGGAAAAACGGTCGGAAAACCTGCTGACACTTCGGTTTTTGGGACACGAAAATCATTTTTATGTGTTTGGAGGCCGGGATGAAAGCTCGGCCAGCCTGATTCAGGGCGTGACCTTTGCCGGGGTGCTGTTGGATGAGGTGGCGCTGATGCCCCGGTCTTTTGTGGAGCAGGCCTGCGCCCGATGCTCGGTGACGGGAAGCCGGCTGTGGTTCAACTGCAATCCTGCCGGCCCCGGCCATTGGTTCTACAAGACCTGGATTCAGCAGGCGAAGCAGCGCAACTGCCTGCGGCTCAGCTTTACCATGGAGGACAATCCATCCTTGTCAAAAAAGATCCGGGAGCGGTACAAGCGGCTGTATTCCGGGGTGTTTTACCAGCGGTTTGTGCTGGGTCAATGGGTGCAGGCGGAAGGCCGGGTGTATGACTTTTTCGGTGAGGACATGGTTGGACGGCCGCCGGCGGAGCCCATGGAGGATTACTGCATTTCCTGCGACTACGGCACGGTCAATCCCACATCCATGGGACTGTGGGGGAGAAAATCCGGCGTGTGGTATCGGATGGAGGAATTTTACTTTGATTCCCGGCGGGAACAAAAACAGATGACCGATGAGGAATACGCCCGGGCATTGGAAAAATTGGCCGGTGGGAGAAATATTTCGGCGGTGATCGTGGATCCGTCGGCGGCCAGCTTTATGGAGGTGCTGCGACGCCGGGGACATCGGGTACGGAAGGCAAACAATGATGTGTTGGCGGGGATCCGGCTGACGGCGGATGCGTTGAAGGAGGGGCGGATCGTGATTTGCCAGGGCTGCCAGGATTGCCTGCGGGAAATGGAACTGTATGTTTGGGATCTGGAAGGCCAGGGCAAAGATCGGGTAAAAAAGGAGCATGATCATGCTATGGACGATATGCGCTATTTTGTTTCCACAGTGCTGGGGCAGCAACCGGGGAGTTTTGCCGCCTGCAGCGTGGAGCGGAAACGGTAAATTGGGGTTTGTCGTGCTGTCACGATTGTATTCGTGAATCGCCCCTACGGTTGTTCAATAGACAGTGCGACAAACAAAAATTTGAAAGGAGTATGGACATGAAACGGAAGGAAAAGAACAAACCGGTGGCGGCTCATGCCTGCCAGTTACGCAGCAATCAGGGATATTCTCTGGGCGCGCTGCGCTCTTTTGTGCCACTGGGTACCGGAGAAGAGGAGATCTACCGGAAAATGCGGGAAGCAATCCCGGTATTGGACGCGGCGGTAGGCAAGCTGGTCAGGCTGTCCGGTGGATTTTCGGTGCGGTGCAAAAATGGGGAAGCACAGAAACGGCTGGCGTATTTTCTGAAAAATACGCCCAGTGGCTATGGTCAGGTGGGGATCGACAGCTTTCTCAGCTGCTATCTGGACAGTTTGCTGACCTATGGTCGGGCCGCAGGCGAAATCCTGGTAGCGGACGGCCGTGTAAGGGGTTTGTGCTGGGGCGATGTAACGGCGCTGCAGGTGAGTCAGGGGGATAGCCCCATGGATGTGGTACTGTGGGGACCCAATGAACAGGGGCGGATGGCGCCGCTGCCTTATCAGCAGCTGCTGCTGTTTACAACGCTGAATCCGGATCCCAAGCATCCGTATGGTGTGAGCCTGCTGCGTGGTATGCCCTTTTTGGCAGATATTTTGATGAAAATTTACGCTTCCATCGGCACCAACTGGGAACGGGCCGGTAATCTGCGCTACAGTGTCATCTGCAAAAATGGGGAAAACGCGGATCCGGCTACATTGCAGGAACGGAGTAATCACATGGCCCAGGAGTGGGTTCGGGCCATGGAGGACGGCAAGAACGGCACGGTTCGGGATTTTGTGGCGGTGGGTGATGTGGAGATCAAGGTCATCGGCGGTGAGGCGCCGATTCTGGATTCTCAGGTGCCTGTAAGACAGGTGCTGGAGCAGTTGGTAGCGAAGACCGGTCTGCCGCCCTTCCTGCTGGGCCTGAACTGGAGCACCACGGAGCGGATGAGCACCCAGCAGGCTGATCTGCTGACATCGGAGCTGTGGGCGCTGCGGCGGACGGTGGAGCCTGCTCTGCGGAAGATCTGCCGGCTGTTTTTGGCGCTGGAGGGCTTGGATGACCGGGTGGAAATTCTGTGGGATGACATCAGCCTCCAGGATATTACGGAACAGGCGCAAGCGGAGCTCTATCGGGCCCAGGCGGAGAAGTATCGGGCAGAAGCGATGGAAGGATAAATGGTTGTTTACATGATTAGCGGCGCAGGCGCAAAGGCTCCCTTGTGTAAGGGGAGGCTCGCGCTTGGCGCTCCATTTTCTGCGCTAAACAACAATTTACAATACTAATTTGGGAGGTTAATCATGGAAATTCGGAAGGAAACAGAGGTTTTGGCCAGCGGAATGCCCACGGCGGCACAGTTGGAGGCCATCCATGTCCAGGCCAAGGGAAAACTGACGGCGGAGCAGGTGTATGTATTTTCTGTTCGGCTGTGCGATGATCAGGTGGATCGGGATGGCGAGCGGTTTGATACGGCATCCCTGCCGGTATTGGCAAAAATGTTCATCGGGAAAACCGGCATTGTGGATCATAAGTGGTCCAGCGATGGCCAGGTGGCCCGGATTTTTGAAACCCAGGTAGTTCAGGAGGACGGAATCAGTTACATCAAGGCATGGGCTTACATTCGCCGGGGCGGTGGCGCGGACGAAGTCATTGCCGACATCGAGGCCGGCATCAAAAAAGAGGTATCTGTTGGTTGCGCCATGGGTAGGGCAGTTTGCTCCATTTGTGGCGGAGATTATGGTGCCTGCGGCCATCTGAAGGGAGAATATTACGATGGGCAGTTGTGCTGCGCCATTTTGAAGGAGCCTATGGATGCCTATGAGTTCTCCTTTGTGGCGGTGCCTGCCCAGCGGAATGCCGGCGTTTTGAAGGCATTAGGCGGCAGAAACCCTTGCCTGAAGGAGTTGGCGGAGGAATTTGGAGCGCAGGCGGAGTATGGCGCGCTTTATAAGGATGCACAGTTGGGCCGCCAGTACCGCAGGGAACTGGAGGACTCGGTGGTTCGGCTATGCCTGGCGCTGGAACTGGGTGCCCAGGAACCGGTACTGCGTGGTCTTGTGAAGAACGCGGGCCATGAGGACTTGATGGCATTGAGAAGCGCGCTGCAGGAGCGAATGACAGAAATGTATCCCGTGCGGTGTCAGCTGCCCGGAAACGGCAGCGATGGGGACGTGGTGGAAAGCGGATTTTTGATTTGAAAAGGTAAATGGTTGTTTACACATACACCCTACGGCACCATCGTAGTGTAAACAACCATTTATCTAAGCAAAGGTATTACCGGGCAACCGGAAACCATACATTATTATATTCAGGAGGAAATTACAATGGGTTATGACAATCTGAAACTGGAAAAGGGTATGTATCGCCAGGCGGGCAAAACATTTACCCAGGTGCTGGAATCCCTGGATCCCAGCGAAAATTATCGGGGCACTGCCCTGGAAGGCACTGACGCTTTTCAGCGCCAGCTGAAGCGATTCGGTATCCGCGCCAAGGGCGCAGGCTCCTCTCCTGTGGAGAAGTTTTTTGCCACTATGGATTCCGCGGTGCTGTTCCCTGAGTACATTGCCCGCACCGTTCGCCAGGGCATGGAGGAAAATGACATTTTGCCCAGCATTGTGGCGACGACTACCGTCATTGACAGCCTGGACTACCGCTCCATTTATTCCAACCCCAGTGATGAGGCCAAGAGTCTGCAGGAGGTGGCTGAGGGTGGCGAAATTCCCACCACCGAGGTCAGTACCAAGGAACATCTCATCAGCCTGACCAAGCGGGGCAGAATGTTGGTGGCATCCTACGAGGCGCTTCGCTTCCAGAAACTGGATCTGTTTTCTGTGATGCTGCGTCAGATCGGCGCCTACATCCAGAAACAGCAGCTGATGGATGCGGTTGACGTCATCATCAACGGTGACGGCAATGAAAATGCCGCGGTGCAGTACGTCATCGGTACCGATCCCATTTCCGGCACCGAGGGCACTCTGGGCTATGATCAGATGGTGGAATTCTGGGGTCAGTTTGATCCCTACAGCATGAACACCATCCTTTGCTCCACCAATACCATGACCAAGATGCTGAAGATCCCTGAGCTGCAGAATCCCATGACCGGCCTGAATTTCCAGGGCACCGGTAAAGTGGGCACGCCTCTGGGCGCCAATCTGCATCGTACTTCCGCGGTAGCGGACGGCTTGATCATCGGTCTGGATAACCGGTATGCGCTGGAGCTGGTTCGTGCCGGCGATGTGCTGGTGGAATATGACAAGCTGATTGACCGCCAGCTGGAACGGGCGGCGATCACCTCGATTTCCGGCTTTGGTAAGATTTGCGACGGTGCCGCTGCGGTGCTGAATGTATGACACTGACGGAGCAGGTATTTGCCCAGGCACGGCTGCTGACAGGCAAGGATGGCAGTGTCAACGAGGCGCTTTTGGAGGTGTTTTGCCAAAGCGCCACCACATCCCTGACCGCGCAGCTGCGGGAAGGATTGACACCCGAAAACTGCAAGGCAGATTTTATCGCGGCAGCCAGTTTGTATGCGCTGGCGGCGTTGTCGGAAACCGATGAAATGTCGCAGCTGAGTCATATTCAGGTGGGCGATGTGACCATGAAACGGGGCGGCGACGCGGCTGCCGCCTGCCTGCGCAATCAGGCAAGACTGATGATGCTGCCATATCTGCAGGATGGGTTCGCATTCCTGGGGGTCTAGTATGCAGTGTGTATTTGACAGCCTGTTTGCCCGGTACGGAACCGCGCTTACGGTTGCGGGAGCATCGGTTCGGGGCTTTTTTTATAGCGTCAACAGCCGAAGCTGGCAGAATATGGAGCAGGTAATGGGCCCATTGGGTGAAATTCCCAGAGGACAGTATATTTGTGTACTGCCTGTGGCGGTGCCGGTGGAAGTCGGAAATGTGGTGGAGGTGGGGCAAAAGTCCTATCAAATACGCCGCGTGGAGGATATGCGCGTGGGTGATGGGGTTATGTATCGCTGGTGCCTGTGCGTACAGAAGGGCGGTGAGGATCAGTGGTAGAAAAAATCCAGCAGGTGGTCAGTGTGTTGTCCTCCGGTGGAATTCGGGCAAAGCGGGGCTACCCGGAGGAAACCTATTTTCACCCTTCGGCACCGGTGGCCGCGGTGTACTTGGACAGCGCCAAGGGTGAAGAAATCACGGTGGCGGCCCAGATCTTTGCCACCCGGGCCGCGGATTGCGAGGATTGCGCTGACACGGCTTTTTCTCTGTTGGGATCGGTTGGCGATGTTTGCATGGTGGAAAGCTGCAAATTTGACCAGAAGATGGGGCTGTTTTCTCTGCGGGTGCTGGTTCGCTGGGAACCGAAGGAGGAAGAGGAGCTCATAGGGGGCTCTACCCCAACGCTGGGCGCCGCGAAAACCTATACGGTATATCTCAATGAGATCCAAATGCCTTATGTGACAGCCTTCTCCGCCAGTTTCAGGGGAGAATTGTACCAAAATGTTTCGGAAGAAACGGGAGAAACAGAGATCCTCTATACGGATCAGGCCTGGGCATTATCCATAACGGAAATGCTTCCGCTGGAGGCAGTCGAGCAGAGCGATGCCGGGGAACCATTTACCATTTCATTGGTACGCAACGGAGTCCGGGAAACCTACGGCCAATGCCGATGGGATTCTGTCCGCAGAACGGAAACCGCCGAAGGCGTGCGTCAATGGCGATTGGCCAAAACCTGGGCAGGGAGAACTGTGACCTAAATAAAAAAGAGGGCTGCCGCGAATGATCGCGGCAGCCCTAAGTACATACGGGGGATTACAGATACTGCTTGATGGTTTCGGATACGTTGGCTGCATCCTCGGAAATGGTCATGGTGATGTTCATATTGTTGACTTCAGCGAATCTGGCGCACCATGCGACAAATGCTTCCGCGGCGGCAACATCAGAACCGATGGTCTTGTACAGGTTATCGATGAACACATGGGTGATATCGTAATTGCCTGCGTGCAGACCACTCAGGAAACCTTCCAGCATATCCACATTGGTGATACCGTATTCCTTGGAATCCACCAGACGGACGCGGTAATTTACATCATAGGTCAGCTTCTTGCCGTACTCGATGCAAACAACATCACCGCTGGCATGATCCAGAACATCATGGATAGCGTCAATCAGCTTCTTAGTTTTTCCGGAACCCTTCAGGCCCATAATAACACGAATCATAGGAAACTCCTCCTTTGCAATGCCTTGTATGGCTTATGCACATTCTATCAGTAAATCCAGGAATTTGCAAGGGCTTTTTTGAAAAAACCCTGGCGGAAGGGAGGTTATTTTTCATAACCGGGTTTGCCCAGGAGCTGGAACATATTTCTCTTGTAGAATTCCACGCCGGGCTGGTTAAAGGGATTCACATCCAGCAGGTAGGCAGACACGCCGCAGCACAGTTCAAAGAAGTAGAACATTTCGCCCAGCTTGGCCTCGTTCAGCTCACCCATATCCATGGTGATGACGGGAACGCCTCCGTCTACATGGGCAGCCAAAGTGCCCAGGAATGCCTTCTCATCCACAAAGTCCAGACACTTGCCGGCGATGTAGTTCAGTCCGTCCAGATCCTGGTCGTCAGCGATGATGACCATTCTTTCCTGGGGAGGATCGAAGCGGATCATGGTTTCAAAAATGTTACGCTCGCCTTCCTGGATCATCTGACCCAGGGAGTGCAGGTCGGCGGTGAATTCCGCGGTAACGGGGAAGATGCCCTTGCCGTCTTTACCTTCGGACTCGCCGAACAACTGCTGCCACCAGCCGCCCATCATCTTGAAGCCGGGTTCAAAGGATTCCAGCAACTCGACGCACTTGCCACGGCGGTACAACAGATTTCGTACGGCGGCGTAGAGCCACACGGGATTTTCAAAGGAACGCAGATTGTAGACATCCTTGGCTTCGGCAGCACCGGCCATAACGGCGTTGATGTCGATGCCGGCAACTGCCATAGGCAGCAGACCTACCGCGGTCAGTACACTGTAGCGGCCGCCGACACTGGGCGGGATGACGAAGGTTTCCCAACCTTCTTCCGTAGCCATCTGACGCAGAGCGCCCTTGCAGGGGTCGGTAATGGCGAAAATGCGCTCCTTGGAGCCTTCCTTACCGTACTTTTCTTCCAGCATCCGGCGCAGCGCCCGGGTGGCGATGGCAGGCTCGGTGGTGGTGCCGGACTTGGAGATGATGGCGATGGAGAAATCCTTACCCTCCAGCAGACGCATCAGCTCGTTCCAGTGGCGGGTGGACAGACCGTTTCCGGCGAAGAAAATCTGGGGATTGCCCTTGCCTTTACCGAGATTGTGGTTGGGACCCTGCAGCAGTTCAATGGCGGCACGGGGACCCAGGTAGCTGCCGCCAATACCGATGACGATAAACACATCGGAATTCTGACGGATCCGTTCCGCGGCGGCGGAGATGCGGTTCATTTCAGCAGTAGGCTCATCAACAGGCAGATTCAGCCAGCCCAGGTAGTCATTACCGGCGCCGGTGCCCTCACTGAGGGTCATATGGGCGGCGAAAACTTCTTTTTCCATGGCCAGCAGGTCGGGCAGGGAAATCTGTCCCCAAACATTGGAAATGTCAACTTTGATCATACAATCGTTCCTTTCTTGAAATAATCTGTCTGTATATATGTTACAGCAAAATGGGCGCAAACGCAAGGGAAAATGGAAAAATTCACAAAAAAGTTCGCAAAATCCAGGGATTGTCTCTTTCTTTTTCTATCACGCGGTGCTATAATAAAACCATAAAATAATAATGGGGGCGGATTTATGCGTTTTGGATTTGCCGTTGATATCTTTGGCACCAACATCAAATTGGGCTGCTTTAATGAACTCGGTGAGCTGGTGGAAAAGTGGAAAGTTTCCATGCCGGCCGGCTTGAGCGGCAGCGCCATTTTGCCGGTGATTTCTGAGGAAATTGAGAGGTTTATGGGGAAAAACGGCATTTTTGAGGATGATGTCATCGGAATCGGCGTAGGTATTCCCGGCCCGGTGAATGAAAATGGCGTGGTCAATAAGTGCGTTAATCTGGGCTGGGGTGTGTTCAATTTGGATCATGCGCTGTCCGGTATTACGGGCTTGAAGGTCAAAAGCGGTAATATTGCCAACCTATCCGCCCTTGGTGAGTGCTGGAAAGGCAATGGTACAGATGACTCCGTGTTTGTGGCTATGAACGTAGGCTTGGGCGGCGCTGTGGTGTGCAACGGCCGCGTGATCCACGGTACCTGCGGCGGCGGCGGAGAACTGGGACATATTCTGGTGAATCCGGAAGAACAGGAAAGCTGCACCTGTGGAAGAAAGGGCTGCGCGGAGCAGTATTGCTCTCCCTTTGGTATTCTTCGGTTGACTAAGCGGCAGCTGGCATCCACCAGGGTGCCGTCGGTGCTGCGCAGACGACCTGTTACCGATTATCGGGTTGTTGTGAAGGCTGCCGGAGAAGGTGATCAGGTGGCCAGGGAGGTAATGCAGCGGTTTTACGATTATCTGGGCAGATGCCTGGCAAGTGTATGTTGCGTGACAAACCCGGATACCGTTGTCCTGGGCGGTGACTTCTGTGAGTTCGGTCCGGAAGGGATCAATCACCTTTCTGCCAGTTTCCACAAGTATGTTTTCCATGCCAACGGGAATGTGAATTTCCGCATCGCAAAGCTGGATCGGGATGCCTGTATTTACGGCGCGTTTAAGCTGGTGCTGGACGCAGAGAGAGAGGGAAAAGCATGAAATATGGTTTCGGCGTGGATTTAGGCGGTACTACCGTCAAAATCGCTTATTTTGATGAAACCGGAACACTGCTGGAAAAGTGGGAGATCCCCACGGTGACGGTCGGTGGTGGCCGGCAGATTCTGCCGGATATTGCCTCCTCCATCGGTAACTATATGGAGAAATACCAAATTGATCAGGCCGGCATTGTGGGCATCGGCATTGGCGTGCCCGGGCCGGTGGACGGCGATGGCGTTGTGAATAAATGCGTCAATTTGGGCTGGGGTGTGTTCAATATTGCCCAGGAGCTGTCCCGACTGACCGGGTTTCCTGTGAAGGCCGGCAACGATGCCAATGTGGCTGCTTTGGGTGAATACTGGAAAGGCGGCGGCCAGGGCTGCCGGAATATGGTGTTCGCTACCCTGGGTACCGGTGTCGGCGGCGGCATTGTCATTGACGGCAAATTGCTCCATGGCGCCCATGGTTCCGGTGGCGAAATCGGCCATATGGTGCTCAATCGGGAAGAAACGGAGCGCTGCGGCTGCGGCAAGCAGGGATGCGTAGAGCAGTATTGCTCCGCCACGGGCATTGTTCGTCTGGCTTACAGGCATCTGGCAGCTACAGACGCCTTCTCCTCGCTGCGGATTCTGGAGGCCATCACCTGCAAGGATATTTTTGATGCCGGTAAGGCAGGCGATGCTGTGGCGCTGGAGATCCTGGAGCGGTATTACAGCCTGCTGGGCGAATTTTTGGCCAACCTTTGCTGCGTGGTCAATCCCGAGGCGGTGGTGCTGGGCGGCGGTGTCAGCAAGGCGGGCCAGATGCTGATCGACGGTACATTACCTTATTTCAAAAAGAATGTATTCCATGCGGCGACCAATGTGGAATTCCACTTGGCGGCGCTGGGCAATGACGCCGGCGCTTACGGCGCGTTTAAGCTGGTGCTGGATGCCTTTTCGTAAGCGAAATGGTTGTATATGCGATTAGCGGCGCAGCCGCGATCGCTTCTCCCCGGGAGAAGGGGCTGTAAACAACCATTTATCTTACCATGCGCATGAAATCACCCCGGTGGGAGTTTCCCACCGGGGTGAAATGTTTTTTACGCGAAGAAATTCAGCACATCCCTTGCCAGACGGTCGGGGCAGTCCACCATGGGGCTGTGTCCGCAGTTTTCGTAGGGAAGCAGGGTTGCCAGGTCGCTCAGGGCATTGAAATTGTCCATCACCATGTAACCGGGCACCACGATATCCTTTTCACCCATGGTCAGCGCCACGGGGCAGGTGACCTTGTGGATGGAGCCGTCGCCGGCGCCGTAGGGAGTGTATTCATCGGACATATTCAGCGTCGCCAGGGCCCAGTCCAGGTCCACCAGATTCCGCTGCTTTAGGGTTTCTGCCATCCACACATCATTCTGCTCCCGGGTGGGCTTGTTCACGGTGTAGATGGTGGCATCCCAAATGGAGGTCATCATGGCGGCATCCTTGGTTTCAAAGATTCGCAGCACAGGGCCTACCTGCATGGGGTCGCTTGCCATGGCTTCCTTGTTTGCATAGGGCTTGCCTGTGGACTGGAAGCTGGCATCCTTCTCGTAGAGAGGATAGCCCTTCAGACCGGCACCTTCGATGTCAAAGAACTTCTTGACCTTTTCCGGATGACGGGCGCACAGCTGCAGGCCTACGCCGCCGCCGTTGGACCAGCCAACCAGGTACACAGAGGGAATTTCCAGGGCTTCCAGCAGGAGATTTACATCATCTGCCAGCTCTGCCAGGGTGTCGAAGCGTTCATTGTAGGTGCTGTCGCCAAAACCACGCAGATCCACGGCGATGCAGCGGTATTTGTCCTGGATACGGGTGATCAGAGGCTCGTAGTGGACACCGGACGACATATTGCCGTGGATGAGCAGAACCACTTCGCCCTGTCCTTCGTCCAGATATGCCAGGGTTTCCTTACCGATGTTTACAAATTTCTTTTCCATAGTAACCTCCTGTCAGATGGGAATGCCTTCGTCCCGCAGGTTGGTAAAGCCCAGGGTCAAAGCGGTGAAGGCGGCGGGATTCTCGTACATACTGGCGTGACCGCTGCCGTTGAGGGTGATGTAAACGCTGCCCGGGATCCTTTCGTGGAGCAGCTGCTGCTCTGTAGGCGGCACCAGCACATCCTCGGAAGAGGAAAGGATCAAAGTGGGGCAGGTGATTTCATGGAGTCGGTTCACCACATCGTAGCCCACGGAACTGTCGGTCAGGCGAATAAGTGACTGGCGCACATCCTCTCGGCCAAAATATTCGGTCAGGGTAGCTTCCCGGTTTTCCATCCAGACAGCCTGTTCCTCAAAGAAGCGGGTGGAGTAGATCACGGGAATGGTGGTTAAGTAGTAGGCGTAGCCGGAACCTGCTTTTGCCACTTCGTTCCAGCCGTCGCCAATCTTTTTCAACCAGGGAGAAGTTCTGCCGCAGGTGTTGGAAAGCACCAAACGGCGCACCCGGTGGGGATAAGCCAGAGCAAACTGGATGGCGATCTCACCGCCGTAGGAAATACCCATGATGGACACCTTTTCATAAGGAAGCTGCTGCAGCAGCGCCTCCAAAAGCCGAACCTGGATGCTGTGGTCATAGGCATTGGTCATCCGCGCGCTTTGACCCTGATCCAGAAAATCCACCAGGATGCAAATATTATTCCGGGAAAAATCCGGGACAAAATTCTTCCAGCTGGCGGTGGACATCATAATGCCGTTGAGAATCAGCAACGGATGACCGTGGTCGCCATGGACTTCGTAATGGACCTTCCGGCCTTCAAACAGAAATTCTGCCATAGCCGTTTACCGGGGCAGGATGCCCAGAGCCTGGGCTTCCGCGGTCAGCTGATCCCGGAATTTGGGATGGGCGATGGAAATGATCAGCCGAGCCCGCTCTTCCAGGGCGGTGCCGCGCAGATTCACGGCGCCGTACTCGGTGACCAGCCAGTCCACATCGTTACGGGACAGGGAAACGGCAGCACCGGGCTTCAGCTGGCAAACGATCTTGCTGGTTTCTTCCCGTTCGCCAGTGGCCTTGTTTTTCACGGAAGCGGTGGAATAGAGGGCGATGATGCTGCGGCCACCCCTGGACTTGACGGCGCCGATGGCGGTGTCTGCCTGGCCGCCGGTGCCGGAGAACTGGGTGGAGCCGATGGACTCGGAGCAGCACTGGCCGGTGATGTCCACTTCGATGGTGGAGTTGATGGAAACCTGGTTGTCATTCAGGGCGATGACAGCGGGGTCATTGAGGTACGCGCCGTTCATAATGCAGATGGCGGGGTTGTCGTCGATAAAATCGTACAGTTCCCGGGTGCCCATGGCCATAACGGCAACACTCTTGCCGGGCAGCAGATTCTTGCGCTTGTTATTGACCACGCCGGCTTAGATCAGCTTTGCCAAGCCGGTGGACAGCAGCTCGGTGTGGATGCCCAGATCCTTCTTGTCCATCAGGCTGTCGGCTACGGCGTTGGGGATGCCGCCGATGCCCAGCTGCAGGCAGTCGCCGTCTTTGATCATGTCAGCGATGTATTTGCCGATGATGCGGTCTTTTTCGTTGGGCTCGGTATCAGCCAGCTCCGGCAGGGGGTAATCCACCTGGATCATATAGTCGATGTCGGTGGAATGGATCTGCACATCGCCAAAGGTACGGGGGGCGTTGGGATTGCACTCCAGAATGACAGTTTTGGCGTTTTTGATCATTTCCTTTTCGTAGGTGTTGCTGACGGACAAGGAAATATAGCCATGCTTGTCGGGCATGGAGCAGATGCCCACATAAATATCGGGCTTGCGGTAGCACAGACGCTTGAAGGCGGACAGATGCAGATGGTTGGGGATGAAGCTGACATTGCCGTTGGGCTGGGCCTTCCGCAGGACGGGGGTGTAGAACCAGCTTTCGGTGCGGAAGCTTTCCTTGTAGGCGGGATTGGTCATACATTCATAAACGCCCAGAGGCAGGCAGTTGGAAATCATAACATTCTGAACCTTGTCCGCGATGGTGTGCAGCTCCGTCAGGAAGGCTTTGCCCTCCGCGGCACCCAAACCGGTGACAATATAATCGCCGCTGCGCACCAGACCCAGGGCTTCTTGTACAGTAATGAATTTTGCCATAATGATTTCTCCTTTGTAAGTATGATTATCACATAATGACTTATGCAGATAAATTGTTGTTTACGCGACGAACGCGTCAAAGCCTTCCTCTGACGAGGGAGGTGGCCCGAAGGGCCGGAGGGAGAGAAAATGTGAAGATTATTTCTCTCCCCCAGTCAAAAATCGGTTGCGAAGAGCCGATTTTTCCCAGCCCCCTCGTCAGAGGGGGCCGAGGG
>JAZOBI010000072.1:0-2059 GCA_045595885.1 Faecousia sp.
GATCACCGTTGCAAGAATCTTTCTGAAGGCGCTTGCGCTGATCTGAGAATCTCAAAACAAAGCGATTGAAAGGAGGCCCCTTATGGACAAGATCATATGCATCGCCGGGCCCACCGCCTCCGGCAAGACCGCCCTGGCCGTAGAGCTGGCGAAGCTGTATGACGGCGAGGTGGTCTCCTGCGACTCCATGCAGGTCTATCGCGGCATGGACATCGGCACCGCCAAGCCTACCAAAGAGGAAATGGACGGCATCGTCCACCACATGCTGGATGTGGCTGATCCCCAGGAGGATTTTTCCGTCAGCCGCTACTGTGCCATGGCGGCCCCCATCGTGGACGATATTTTAGCCCGGGGTAAGACCGCCATTATCGTGGGCGGTACGGGACTTTACATGGATGCCCTGATCCGGGGCAACGATTTCGCCCCCTGCCCTTCCACGGGTATGCGGAAAAAGCTGGAGCAGCAGGCTGACCGGGATGGCATGGAGGCTATGCACGCGCTGCTGGCATCCATTGACCCGGCTTCTGCCGAAAAGCTGCCCCTTTCTGACCGCAAGCGTATTTTGCGGGCGCTGGAGGTGTACTACGAAACCGGTGAGACCATCACCGCCCACAACGAAAAAACCAGGCTGATCCCGCCCCGGTACAGCCCGGTGTGGTTTGCCCTGCAGGATGAGGATCGCCAGGCGCTTTATGACCGGATCGACCGCCGCGTGGAGCTCATGCTCCGTGACGGCCTGCTGGAGGAGATCCGGAGTCTGCTGGGTTCCGGGATCCCGGAAAAATGTACCGCTCTGCAGGCCATCGGCTATAAGGAATTCATCGCCGCCCTCAACGGCGAATGCTCCATAGAAGAAGCGACGGCGCTGGTGCAGCAATCCTCCCGCCGGTATGCCAAGCGGCAGCTGACCTGGTTCCGCCGCAACGATGCCATCCACTGGCTGACCCGTGCAGCCGGAGAGGGCACGGAAGAAATTGTTGCGAAGGCCCGACCGTTTCTTACAGAATTTGACAAGTGAATCATGATAGGATGTATGTGGCATGAATATACAAGAAAGAGGGTACTACATATGTCCGAATCCATCAATTTACAGGATGCCATTTTGCGGGAAGTCAAGCGTGACCGGGTGCCGGTGACCTTGTTTCTCATGAACGGCTTTCAGCTCCGGGGCACTGTCACAGGTTACGACAGCTTTGTGGTGGTGCTGGTGTCAGACGGCAAGCAGCAGATGATCTATAAGCACGCCATCTCCACCCTGGCCCCCATCCGGTCACTGAAGGCCGCAGAACCCACTGCATAGCAAAAGGGCGACGGAGCTTGTCTTCGCCGCCTTTTTCCTGCCCATAGAAAGAAAGAGGTATTGCCATGTCCATCGCTGAAAATGTCGCCCGGATCAGACACGAGATCGCCCAGGCCGCCATCGCCGCCGGCCGCAGGCCGGAGGAGATCCTCCTCTGCGCTGCCACTAAGATGAATGATACCGCTGCCGTGCGGCAGGCCATCGCCGCCGGTGTGGATTGCTGCGGCGAAAACCGGGTGCAGGAGCTGACGAAAAAATATGCCGAGAACGCCTACGAGGGCGCTCCGATCCATTTCATCGGCCATCTGCAGACCAACAAGGTCAAGCAGGTGGTGGGTAAAGTGGATCTCATCCAGAGTGTGGACTCCGTACGCCTGATGGAGGCCATTCACAAGGAGGCCCAGCGCCAGGGTATCTGCCAGGATGTTCTGCTGGAAGTGAACATCGGCATGGAAGAAAGCAAGTCCGGCATTGCCGCCAGCGAGCTTCCCCAGCTGCTGGAAAATGCGGGGCAATTGCCCGCAATCCGGGTGCGCGGACTGATGGCGATCCCCCCGATTTGCCAAAATTCGACGGATTCTGCCAAATTTTTTCAAGAAATGTACAACCTTTCTGTTGACATAATGGCAAAAAAATACGATAATGTACGGGTAGATATATTGTCCATGGGTATGTCCGATGATTATCGGGAAGCCATCGCCTGCGGAAGCACCATGATCCGCATCGGCACAGCCATCTTCGGCGCCAGGGACTATCATT
>JAZOBI010000073.1:0-10501 GCA_045595885.1 Faecousia sp.
GTTTCCGGACTCCTTGGGGGATTGCCACACCGGCGTGGGCGCTGGTTCACGATGACATGAAATACTTACTTTTTCTCCAGAACTTCCAGGCCGCCCAGGTACTTTCTCAGCACTTCCGGCACCACAACGGAGCCGTCGGCGCGCTGATTCTGCTCGATAATGGCGGGGAAAATTCGGGAGGTGGCCAGGCCGGAGCCGTTAAGGGTGTGCAGGAAGTCGATCTTTCCATCGGCCCGGCGGTAGCGCATATTGCCACGGCGAGCCTGATAATCCCGGGCATTGGAAACGGAGGAAACCTCCTTATAGCCGTTCATGGAGGGGATCAGAATTTCGATGACATAGGTGCGGGCCATGGAAGCGGAGCAGTCGCCGGCAGCCAGCTTGACGGTGCGGAAATGCAGACCCAGACCGGCTACCAGAGCTTCAGCCTTTTTCACCAATTCCTCGAAGGCCTCGTCGGAACCCTCGGGAGTGGTGAACTGGAACATCTCTACCTTATTAAACTGGTGGCCGCGAACCATGCCGCGCTCGTCGGCACGGGCAGAACCGGCTTCCCGGCGGAAGCAGGGCGTGTAGGCGAAGAACTTCTTGGGCAGATCCGCCTCGGTGAGGATTTCATCCCGGTAAACGGAAGCCAACGCGGCCTCCGCGGTGGGCAGCATATAAAATACGCCATTTTCCGTGGGATGATTGGAAATTTTGAACACCTCGTCGGCAAACTTGGGGAACTGGCCGGCGGTTTCGCCGCATTTGTACTCCAGCATATGGGGCGGCAGAATGAAATCGTAGCCATCGGCGGTGTGGGTGTCGATAAAGTAATTCAGCAGCGCCCACTCCAGCCGGGCGCCCATGCCGGTGTACATCCAGTTGCCGGAGCCGGCCAGCTTGACGCCCCGCTCGTAGTCGATGAGGCCCAGGTTGGTGCAAAGATCCACATGGTGCTTGGGCTCGAAATCAAAGCTGTGCTTTTCGCCAATGTAGCGCAGGGGCTCATTGTTTTCCTTGCCGCCGGGCAGCAGATCGGCATCCGGCAGATTGGGCAGGCTCAGCATGGCGGTGCGGAATTCCACATTCAGCGCCTTCAGCTCCTCGGCTTCGTCGGCGATGGCGGCATCCAGGGCGATAGAAGCGGCCTTGTTGGCTTCGATCTGGGCGTCAATGGCAGAGGTGTCAGCGCCCTGCTTTTCCGCGCCCTTCTTCTGACCGAACAGCTTGCCGTTTTCCTTGGCGATCTTATTTTTCTCGGCGGTTTTGCCTTCCGTGGAGGTCTTCAGGGCGCGGATACGCACATCCAGCTCCACGATGCGATCCACAATTTCATCGCAATTTACTTCCTTCGCCCGAAGGCCGGCCTTGACCGCCTCGGGATTTTCTTTGATTTTACGAATATCTAACATAATATACTCCTTGATATAAGGTTATTTATCGGATTTTGGGTTTCCTTAGGGTTCTACCGGAATGATCAGGGCGCATACGAGGTAAGCCAGCAGACCGCCGCCTACAAACAGCGTCATCATCGCAAACATCAGCCGCAAAATGGTGGGATCCAGGTTAAAATACTGGGCAAGCCCGCCGCAAACGCCAAATAGTTGTTTGTTGGTACGGGAGCGGTACAATTTCTTTTCCATGATGTTTCTCCTTATTTCTTTAAGGTCATCAATGCGTCCAACAGTACCTGCAGGTCTTCATCGCCGTAGAATTCCAGTTCGAAACGGCCCTTGCGCTTGCCTTTGACGATTTTCACGCCCCGGCCAAGATGCCGGCTCAGGCTCTTTTCGCATTCCCCAATGTAATCCACCGCCAGGGTAATTCGGGGCTCCGGACGGGGCTGCCGGGTCATATTCTTGCACAGCAGCTCCGCCTGACGAACGGACAGACCCAGGGCCATGATCTTTTGGGCGGCCTGTTGCTGCTGCTTTTCGGTTTTCAAAACCAGCACCGCCCGGGCATGACCGGCGGTCAAATCACCGGAACGAACATTTTCCAGGATAGATGGGGGCAAATTCAGCAGCCGCAGAGCATTTGCCACGGCGGGACGGGATTTTCCCACCCGACCGGCGGCCTCCTCCTGGGTAAGACCGTATTCTTCCATGAGGCTTTGATAGCCCAGGGCTTCTTCCACCGGATTCAGATCCTGGCGCTGCAGATTCTCGATCAGCGCCAATTCCATGGCCTTTCGGTCGTCAGCTTCCACGATTACCACGGGAACTTCCGTCAAATTTGCCATTCTGGCGGCGCGCCAGCGGCGCTCGCCGGCAATGATCTGATAATAGCCGGTGGGCATTTCCCGCACAGTCAAGGGCTGAATAATGCCATGCAGCGCCACGGATTCCGACAGCGCCTGCAGTTCTTCTTCGTCAAAGTCCTGTCTGGGCTGATCCGGATTGGGCTCTACCTTTTGAATGGGAAGAAATTTGTAGGGGCTGTCGCTGACGATGGGCTCGTCCACGTCGCCAAACAGGGCGCCAAAACCCTTACCAAGTCCTTTATTGCTTGCCATGGTTTCACCTCTTTACAGTTTTGCTTTCATTTCGTTTGCCATTTCCAAATAGGCTTTGGCACCCTTGCTGGATCGGTCATAGCCAAAGACAGGCACGCCGTGGCTGGGCGCCTCGGAAAGACGAATATTTCGGGGGATCATGGTGGTGAATACTTTCCCCGGGAAATGTCTGCGAACTTCCTGGGCGACCTGGGTTGAGAAATTGGTGCGGCCATCAAACATGGTCAAGGCCACCGCGAAAATCTCCAGGCCGGGATTGATCCGCTTTTTCACCAGGCGCATGGTGTGCATCAGATCCGACAGACCCTCCAGAGCGTAATATTCGCATTGGACGGGCACCAGAATACTGTCGGCGGCAGCCAAAGAGTTCAGCGTCAGCATTTCCAAACTGGGAGGACAATCGATCAGAATCAGATCATACCGATCTTTCACCGACTCCAGGGCTATTTTCAGCTGTTGCTCCCGGTATTCGGCAGTAATCAGCTCAACGGCAGCGCCGGCCAGATTTTGATTGGCAGGCAGAACATCACCGAATTTTGTGGATACAATGGCCTGTTCCACCGGCGTATCGTTGATCACCACATCATAAGAGGAATGTTTTAACTTCCGCTTATCAATACCAAAGGCGGATGTGGCATTGGCCTGGGGGTCAAAATCGCAGAGCAGAACCTTCAGTCCAAGCTCCGTCAGCGCGGCGGTCAGATTGACGGCGGTGGTGGTTTTGCCGACACCGCCTTTTTGATTTACGACGGCAATGGTCTGTCCCATACTCCGCCTCCTTTTTCTGTGTTTGTTTCACGTGAAACATTTTCGATGTTTGTCTGCATTTTACGACAGCAGCAGACTCACTGTGATGGCCAGGCCGGTACTCAGCGCAACCACCACAAGCAGCAACCAGAAAATAAATGCCCGCAAGTTCGCGATAATTTCCTCGGGTTTTCTTGTTTTTTTGTGGCTTGGCTTCGTGGATGGCTTTTCTGTTCGGTTCGGCAGCAGGATGGGTGTGCCGGGTTTCACCGGGTAGCGATCCATTTCTTCCTGACAATTCGCGCAAAATACCTGCTCAGTTGGGACGGCGGTGCCGCATTTCATGCATTTCAATGTTTCCACCTCCTGGTTCCTTATGGGCTATTGTACACCATTTTTTACGGTTCGTAAAGAGGAAAATGCCCGAAATTCAAAAAATAAACCCTCTCAAAGAGAGGGTTTACTGTCGGTTATTTCAGCAGGTCATCGGAATTCAGATAAATATCCGTTTTTTTCAGGGATTCCCATGAAAATTCGCCGGCAAGTTCCCGGGCGCTGATGCTTTCTTTCCTGGGGATCAAACCGCAGGTGTGGGCTAAACTGCCCAAAAGCTCCTGGGGTTTCAAGTGCTTCCGGAGTTCACCCAAATCCAGATCCCGATCCCGCTTGCTGAGTCTGCGGCCATCGGGCGCCAGCAGCAGCGGCACGTGACCGTATTGGGGCCGGGAAAAGCCGAACAGGGATTGCAGATACATTTGCCGCGGCGCGCTGGACATAAGATCCACCCCCCGAACCACCTCTGTTACGCCGGCCTCGCCGTCATCCACCGTCACCGCTAGCTGGTAGACATACACGCCGTCCGCCCGGCGAACCACGAAATCCCCACAATCGGTTTTGAGATTTTGTTTCTGTCTGCCCTGCAATAAATCGGAAAATTCCCAGGAGCTATCCGGGACGATTACCCGCCAGCTGGGATCCCGGTCCGGATGATCGGCGCGGTTTCGGCAGGTTCCGGGGTAGACATAGGTGCCATCGGACAGGTGGGGCGCGTTGACGCTGTGGAGCTGGCTTCGGGTGCAGTAGCAGGGATAAAGCAGGCTTTTCTCCCGGAGAATTTCAAAATATCGGTCATATACCGGGCCGCGTTTACTTTGGGGTTCCGTTTCCAGATCCCATGTCAGGCCCAGCCAGGTCAGATCTTCCCGGAGAATCCGGGCAAATTCCTCGCTGGTTCGCTGGGTATCCAGACCCTCCATGCGAAGGATCATGGCGCCGCCTCTGGATTTCACCGACAGCCAGGCGATCAAAAAGGAAAATACATTTCCCAGATGCATCCGTCCGGATGGCGTCGGCGCGAATCGTCCAATGGGTGCTGTTGCCATATCTCCCACCTCCTTTTTCAGTATTTTACCGCAAAAATTCAGTAATGTAAAGGACAATGGGGGGAAAACTGGAATTTTTGGTTTCCTTTTTTGCAAAAATGTGCTATAATAGGGAAAATCATAACTATGAGGAATTGTTATGCCAAAAGGAATTCTGAAAATACTCCTGCCCTGTCTGGTGGCTGTGATCTGCCTGATGGGCCTGGGGCTGTGGCAGCCGACATGGTTGGCGCTGCCTTCGGAGCCGTCCGCTTTCGGCGGTAACCAGGATAGCGGTGAGACCCTGATTTCCCCGGAGAGCCCAACCCTTCGGGGAGATAAAGAAACAGAGCCTTCCCGGGAGGAGATCCTGCCATCGCCGGAGACCACCGAATCGGAGCTGCAGCCTGGCTATCCTGTCCAAAAGCCTACAAAACCCAGCACATCCACCACAGAGCCGGAGGATTCTCCTGAAAAATGGGAACTTTCCGCCAGGCAGGCTTTTGTGTATGACTTGACCGCCCACAAGCTGCTCTACGTTTCCGGCTGGCTGGACGCGCCGGTGGAGCCGGCCAGTATCACCAAGCTCTTTACCGCCTATGTGGCGCTGCAGTATGTGCCGGCGGAGACGGTGCTGACCGTGGGCGAAGAAGTGACCTGGATTGATCCCGGTTCTTCCCGGGCAAATCTGGAACAGGGCAACCGGTTGACCGTTGCCATGTGTATTCAAGCCATGATGATCCCCAGCGGAAACGACGCGGCCTATACCCTGGCGGTAAACATTGGCCGGGTGATTGCCGGAAATCCGATCCTGCCGGCCAGGGAGGCATATACCGCTTTCGTGGCAGAAATGAACCGTATGGCCTGGGATTTGGGTATGCAGGGCAGCACCTTTGTCAATCCCGACGGCAACAATGCGTCCGGCCACCGTACCACCATGGGGGATTTGCTTCTGATTGCCAAATTGGCCATGGAAATTCCTCTGATTCGCCAGGCTGGAGCCACCGCCGAGCTGGAGGTGACGCTCCTTAGCGGTCAAACCCTGAGGTGGAGGAATTTCAATCTGTTGCTGCACAGGGAAACCTCGCCGTTTTATTGCGCCGATGCCATTGGCCTGAAGACAGGCTCCACCGCCACCGCCGGCAAATGTTTGATTTCCGCCTTTGAGCAGGGGGATCGAATTTTGCTGATCTGTGTCATGGGCTGCCCCACCAATGAGGACCGCTACATAGACACCCTGGCGCTGTATGATCTGTTTATTGAATGAAAAATGCCGCCTTATTCAAGGCGGCATTTTTATGTTCCGTTCTTTTTGTACATTTCTTCAAAGCTGGCGTAGCCGGTGGGAATGTAGGGCGTGGGGCTGCAATCGGTTTTGCTGCTGAGTGTGCCGCCGCCGGTTTCGTTGCCGAAGATTTCGCCCCAGCCGCCGTAGTAATTTAGGTATTCCCGGAAATCGTTGTAGTGGTTGGCGGTGTAGAATACATACACCTCGTCGGTTTCATAGATGCCGTTGCGGTTCCGATCCTGCCGGGCATACACCAGCCGGGCGGCACCCCGGGTGATGGTGTTGCCATCGTTGTAGATCTTCACGGCATAGCCGTTTCCGGTGTCGGTGCCGGTGGTGCCGATGTCCATTTCGTAGTACTGCAGGTCACCGCCGCAGCCGGAAATGTCCGGCAATTCCGGTTCATAGGGATATTTGTTGGTGTCGCCCTTGAAATAGGAGTGGTTCACCCGCAGGTATTCCCCCCATGGACTATTGGCAGGTTTTGTGCTTTTTTTCGAGGCATAATTGGCCGGCAGTGTGCTGTTGGATCCACCGAAGGCGTACATATAGGCTGCCACTTCCTCCAGGGTAATGTAGGCCGCGCCCTTGTAGACCCGGAAAACCTCCATGCCATAGGCATCCACCACCACATAGGTATTGCCGTCGTCCTCATAGAGGCAATCGGTGTTGCGGATCAGGGCGCCGGTTTCATCGGTGGGCTGGTATTCGGATACGGTGGCGTATTGCCCGGGAACTTCCAGGAAACCTGACAGCAGGAAATGCTCTGTGCGATACATGGCATCGATGTAGCAGCAGGCGGGCTGGTAGTTTACATAAAATTCCGCTTTATTTACATTTTCATAGGGATCAGAATCGTGACCGCCGCAGCCGGTTTTCTCGGGCTCCGTGGGTTCCGGCTCCGTGGCTTGGGTGGTGGGGCTGGTGGTGCCGGTGGTCTGGCTGGATTGGCTGGGGCTGGTGGTGAGATCTGCAGACAGACCGCAGCCGCTGAGCAGCAGCGCCAGCAGCAACAGTAAAGCGGCAATTCGTTTCATAAATCGGAATCCTTTCTTTGTTCGCTACCCTTTATCATAGCAAATGCGCCGCAAAATGTCAATTTTTCGTTGATCGTTCTGTTGGAAAACGGAAAACGGTCGCCCCTGTGGGGCGACCGCGGCCAAGCCGCCAAAGGCCCCCTCGTCAGAGGGAGCCAGGGGCGCTCCCGCACGGTGTAACACTACGATAACCCCCAATTTCCCCTCAAAAAAAGAAATGCCGCCGGTTTCCCGGCGGCTGCCATTAAGCCTGCTTATCCAATTCTTCCAAATGCTTTTTCAGCACCAGATTGATGTATTGGGATAAGGAACGATCATCATATTCCGCTAAGTAGCGAATCTTTTCCAGCAGATCATTGTCAAGTGTAATACTTACTTTTTCTTTCAATGGTTTCATTGTTCCTCACCTCGCCATAAGTATACCACTCCATCATATATAATATTGACAAATCGTTCTAAGTAGCATATAATCCTACCAACAGAGAGGGAGGAATGTTTTATGCGTAAACCACTATTTGTATTTCATAATGACCTGTTTTTCCGAAATTTCGCCTATTTCAAAGACAAATATTGCTTATCCCGGAAAGCATTGAGCAAGCTCTTGGGTGTGAGTGCTTATATGATCGAGGAGATGGAGAAGAATCAATGCACCTATGATATTCCTGTGTCCCTGATCCTGCGGGCCAGTCAGATTTTTGGTGTGGATGTGGATGCAATGGTATCCTTTGATTTATCAAAACATGAATAAATAAGCCGCCGGTTTCCCGGCGGCTGAAGCATTATGCGGTGGGTACTTTTCCCCGGCATTTTTGCCGGATGGCGGCAAAGATGGGCTTGCTGTAGCAAAGGGTGACGCAGAAGATCACCAAAATGGCATAGTGAACGATGTACACCAGCCAGCCGTGATCTTCGTTCAAAAAGGGCAGGCCGGATTGGGGCGGCGAAGCCACATACATGAAATTGATGTTGGAAACCCCGTCATACAAAATGGAATTGATGTACACAGCAAAGAGCATCAGCACCATGAGGAATTTCAGACAGTTTACATAATGTCTGACAGTCAACCGGAGCACATTACCTGTCAGCAGCACCAGCGCAAAGATGGAAATGGCCACATGATAGCTAAAATACTGCACCGTCAGAATCCATCCGCCGTTCAGCGACGAGGAGGTGGCAATCAACAATGCCGCGATGCCGCCAAACAGGCAGCTGGGAATCATAAAAGAAAGCAGCAATTCCTTGAACTTTTCGTTTTTACTGTATACCAGCACCGCCAAAAACAGGATCTGAATGGAGCAGAGGTGGAAAGGCAGGTCCGTTTTTGGCAGGATGCCGCCGTAAACCGCCTCGTTGGCAATGATATAGTAGAACACCTTGATAAATTCGGAGATCAGACCGATCACCAGCAGCCTTTTTGCCAGCTTTTCCAGAGTCCATTTTCGTGCCAAAAGGGTTCCCAACACCAAAATTACCAGGGAAATGGCCAAAATGATCAGGTGCTTGGTGCCGAAGATACTGTGCATACAGAAACCTTCTTTCTTCTGTTGTATTTGTAACCATCATATAACAATAAGTTACATTTTGTCAAGAGAAGAGTCCTGTGTTTGTGGCCAACGGACAAGAAATGCCGCCGGTTTTCCCGGCGGCATGCAATATTTCAAGGATCAGGCGTTGCCTTCCATTTCCTTCAGGGCGTCCTTGCGGCTGAAGTTGGCGCGGCCCTTCTCGTCGAAGCCCATGAACTTCACCCAGGTCATATCGCCCAGGTTCAGCACGTCTTCCACCTTTTCCACACGGCGGTTCTCCAGCTTGGAGATGTGCACCATGCCGTCGTGGCCGGGAGCGATTTCCACAAAAGCACCGATGGGCAGGATACGGACAACCTTGCCGTAGTACAGCTTGCCCACCTCGGGCACGAAGCAGATATCGTCGATCATCTTCTTGGCGGCGTAGGCGCAGGCGGAGTCCACAGCGGAGATGAACACACTGCCATCGTCCTCGATGTCCACCTTGGCGCCGGTGTCGGCGCAGATCTTCTGGATGGTCTTGCCGCCGGAGCCGATGATCTCACGGATCTTGTCCACGGGCACCTTCATGCTGATCATCTTGGGGGCGTACTCGGAAACCTCGGCGCGGGGTTCAGCGATGCAGGGCAGCATCACTTCTTCCAGGATCACCATACGGGCCTTGCGGCAGCGCTCCAGAGCGTCGGCGATAATCTCCATGGTCAGACCCTTGTTCTTCAGGTCCATCTGGATGGCGGTGATACCCTCGGAGGTACCGGCCACCTTGAAGTCCATTTCGCCGTGGAAGTCTTCCACGCCCTGAATGTCGGTGAAGGTTCTCCACTCACCGGTCTCCTGGTCGGAGATCAGGCCGCAGGAAATGCCGGCAACGGGACGCTTGATGGGCACGCCTGCGTCCATCAGAGCCAGGGTGGGGCCGCAGATGGAGCCCTGGGGGGTGGAGCCGTTGGAGGACAGGACCTCGGAAACCACGCGGATTGCGTAGGGGAACTCTTCCACAGAGGGAATCACAGGGAGCAATGCCTTCTCAGCCAGAGCGCCGTGACCGATTTCACGACGGGAGGTGGAGCGGGCAGCTCTTGCTTCGCCGGTGGAGTAAGCGGGGAAGTTGTAGTGGTGGATATACCGGCGAGTCTCCTCGGGGTAGATGGTGTCCATCTTCTGCGCAGCGGACAGGGTGTTCAGGGTGCAGATAGACAGCACCTGAGTCTGACCACGGGAGAACAGGCCGGAGCCATGCACTCTGGGCAGCAGGCTGACCTGGGCATCCAGGGGACGGATGTCGTCCATGCCACGGCCGTCCACGCGCTTGCCCTGCAGCAGCCACTTCTTGACGACCTTCTTCTGCATCTTGTACAGGCAGACCTCGATGTGGGTCTCAAAGTCCTCGTACTTCTCTGCGAACTTGGCAGCGAAGTCCAGGCGGGCAGCGGTCAGGCGCTCTTCACGGATGTTCTTGTCGTCGGTGTCCAGGGCGTACTCGATCTGACCCAGGCCGTACTCCATCAGATCATCCAGCAGATCGTGGTTGACAGCGGCCTTCTCGAAGGTGAACTTGGGCTTGCCGATCTCAGCTACGATGGAGTTGATGAACTTCACGATCTCCATATTGGTCTCGTGAGCCACACGGATGCACTCGTAGACGATTGCTTCGGGAGCCTCGTTGGCCTCGGTCTCGATCATGACCACCTTCTCGAAGGTGGAAGAAATGCACACGAAGCACTCGCAGGCCTCACGCTCGTCGGCGGAGGGGTTGACGATATACTGGCCGTTCAGGTAGGCCACATTGGTGGTAGCCACGGGGCCGTTCCAGGGAACGTCGGAAGAGGCAATGGCGATGGATGCGCCCAGGGAAGCAACCACCTCCACAGGATTCTCGTGGTCGTTGGCCAGGACGGTGCAGGTGACGACGGTGTCGTTACGCAGTTCCTCGTCGAACAGAGGACGCATAGGACGGTCGATGATACGGCTATTGAGGATACCGCGCTCAGAGGGCTTGCCCTCGCGGCGGTTGAAGGAGCCGGGAATGCGGCCCACGGAGT
>JAZOBI010000074.1:0-6808 GCA_045595885.1 Faecousia sp.
CACAGTGCACTCTGCGGTCTGCAGATTCACGGAGTAGGTAACATTGATGTTTGTATAGGTGATGTAACCGTCCTGAACCTGGCTGTGTGCGAACCAGTACATGGTGCCGGTGTTGTGGTCATAGCCCATGGACTGGATAACGTTAGCGCCGCCGTAATTGGGGTAGTTGACGAAATCGGTAACACCGATCTCGGTGCAGCGGATCACGTAGTCGCCCCAATCGCCGATGGAGCTGTCCCACTCGGTGGTCTTGCCCAGGCTGTACAGGACAGCATTGGTGTCGATACCGTAGATCTCACCCTCGGTGGTGATGCCCAGGGTCAGGATGTCAGCGCCGTTGCCGGCGCCAACCAGGCGAGCCACGGGATTCACATTGACATAGCCATCGGAGGAGAAGGTGATGCTGAACAGCGCATTGTAGCCGTCATCGCGGCCATCGTTGTTCTGGTCTCCCTGATACAGCCAACCAACTGCGAACAGGCCGTCGCTGCCGGAGCCGCCGTAGACGCCGTAGGAACTGTTCAAGGTGCCGGAATGGTCCAGAGCCATATCGTACAGGACCCAAACGCCGCTGTCGCCGATCTGGCCACGGTTTTCAGCAATGACCTGGCTGCTCCAGTAGGAGCCGGAAGGCGTGATCAGCTCCAGGTGGCCGGTAGCGGCGCTCTGACCGATCACATAACCGTTGACGAACTCAGCGGAGTAGTAACGGTTGGAGGAGTCGAAGGTCTCGTTTCTGGGATCGGAGAAGTCGTACTTGTTGGCAGAGAACCAGCCGCCTTCCACCAGAGCGGAATCGAAGGTCTCAGAGCCATACAGACGCTCCGGATCCAGAGGCTGAGGCTCGGGAACCGCATTGTTCTGTTCGCCCAGGTTCAGGTGAACATCCACTTCGGTTTCGTTACAGGCATAGTCAGCCACGATAATGGAGAACTCGCCGCCGAAGCCGGTGATGTCATATTCTTCCACAAACAACTCGCCGGGCACATTATCCGCCTCAAACTTGCCCATAATGGAACCGTTTTCGCTCATAAAGATCACAGCAGCGATGTGCTCGTTTTCCAGAATTTCCAGAGTCAGGTAAGTACGGTCGCCGTCGATGCGCATAGCGTTCTGCAGGTCGCTGTCGTTGACCAGCTCGGGGGTGGCATCGTCCACGGTGACCTCGAAGGACCAGCTGTCGTCCATTTCTTCGTCGCCGTCGTCCAGCCATGCTTCGAAGCTGTAGACAACAGTGGTGCCGTCGGGCAGACGGTTGCCACTCAGATCGGTGCCATCCCAAACTTCGCCGTAGGAAGCCAGCAGGTAGAAGGGGATGATCATGCCGTAGTTCTGGTTGTAGTAGGTCTTGGCCAGATTTTCGCCCTCAATCTCATAGTACAGCACATCGGGGTTTTCCTTGTCGGTAACGCTGATGTACATATACTTGGCATTACGCAGCATGCCGATGTCGATCTCAGCCAGGGGGTTGCTGTAGGAGAATGCGCTGTACTCGGGGCCGCCCTTACCATTACGGAAGTAGGGATTGGTGCCCAGCTGGGAGTAGTAGGTGTAGACATACTTGCCGTACAGGCTGGCCATGCCATACTGCTCGTTATCGAAAACGGGAGCATCGGACCAGTCGCCGTAGAATCCCACCATGGGCATGCTCAGCTGCACGCCTTCACCCACGGGGTTGGCATACACATAGCCTTCCACATAGATGCCGTTGGGGAAGTAATTCAGATATTCCTTGTCGTTATCGGTCAGAGCCAGAGTGGCCTCCACGGTAACGGTTTCGCCGGCGGGAACTTCCACCAGCTCAGGCAGCTCAACCTTGGCCTCCAGGCCGAAGGGGCTGTTGCCGATGAAGTAGCCGCCTACGATGGTTTCGGTCAGCACGGAGCTGTCGAAGGTGTAGCTGACAGTTTCATCGGAGATATTGGTGATGGTGAAGGAGAAGGTGAAGACACCGGTCTTTTCAGGATCATCACCGAATTCTACCTTGGGACGGCCTTCGGAGGCAGCGGGGTTGGACAGGTAGGCAGGAGAATTCACTGCGTCCACCAGGTCAGCCAGACCCGCGCCCTGGGATCTGGGAGAATACTCCAGATTACCGTTTGCGATCACGGGGTTGGCGGTGCTCATCAGCAGGTTTGCTGCCAGAATACGCTGAGCCGCGCCGGTGATTTCGGGATAGTTTTCATCCAGATACTGAATCAGAACCGCCATGGCACCGGCGATCTGGGGAGTAGCCATGGAGGTCCCGCTCATGTAGCCGTAGTAGCTGCCGGAGATTTCGGGGTCCACGGCAGAATAGATGCTGCCGCCGACGCCGGCGATTTCAGGCTTCAGCTTCAGATCGGGGGTAACGCCCCAGGAGGTGAAGCTGCTGACGGTCTGAGCAACCTTAAAGACCTTCATATCCGCATTACAGACCTTCAGGGTGCCAACACCGTCTTCGCCGGCAACTTCCTGCATATGCAGACCGGCTTCCAGGGTGACACTGATGGCAGGGATGCCGCCGTCAGTAATGACCATGCCGAAGGGAGCGGAGTCGGTATTGTAAACGATACAGGCAATGGCGCCCATTTCAGCGGCGTTGGCCTGCTTTTCCGTAAAGGCCAGGGAACCACGGGAGACCACGGCCACTCTACCGGTGACATCCAGGCCTTCGTAGTCTTCCAGCGCGCCGTAGCCGGGAACCATCACATATTCCAGTTCCTGATCACGGAAATTATCCAGGAAGATGGTTTCAGCCACGGTGGCGGTGTCCTGGAAGCCGAAGTCCACACCGTCAACAGTGATGTACAGCATCTCATAGCCGTCGTTGTCCACGGAGCCAACGGCCAGCGCGGCGGAATAGGTACTGGGAGTACCGGCCAGACCGATATCGGGGTTCTCCAACAGGGACATATCATAGCCCCAGTTGTTCATGAAAGCGTTGTTGGTATCATTACCGGAGGCGATCAGCACCTGAATATCGGTATCCAGGAACAGGTTCAGGGTCTCCAGCATGGTGCCTTCGGGATCATAGAAGCCGGCTGCTGCACCCAAAGACAGGTTGGCAGCGTCAACTTCCAGCAGAATGCAGTCTTCCAGCGCAGCCATAATGGTATCCCAGCTGGCGCCGCCGCCCTGCTGGAACACCTGCATGACCACGATCTGGGCATCGGGAGCCATACCAACGACCTCGGAATTCTCGGTGCGGTTGGCAGCGGCGATACCGGCAACGTGGGTGCCGTGGTCGGAGCCGGCGAAAGTATTGGCAACATTGAAGTTACCGGCAGTATAGTTGAAGATGAAGGGCAGCTTGCTGTTGTAGTAGGACAGATTCAGAGAATCGCACATCTGGCCTGCGTTCAGCTGGTCCCAAATCTTCTGGACGGAGTCGCGGGTCATGGGATCCACCAGCACCTCATCGGCCAGCGCGCCGAAGCTGGGGTGATCCACATCAATACCGGTGTCCAAAATGGCGATGCGCTGACCCTTGCCGGTGTAGCCCAGCTCATTGAGGATATCGGCGCCAATCATATTGGAGGAGTTGGCCGTCAGAGCGGACAGGCTCTCCCGGTTGTTTTCAGGAACAGCGAAGGTGGGGGAAACATAGACACTGCGGATGCCTTCCATGGCAGCGATGGTGTCCATATTGCGGTAAGCGGTGACAACGGAGAAGCCAACGGTAGCCATGGTGTAGGTATGGCCGGCCTGGAAGCCCTCTTCTTTGCCAAAGGCAGCTGTCACACGGGCCAGAGCCTCGGCTGTCAGCAGTTCCAGTTCCTGCTGGCGAAGCACCACAGCTTCGGTCTGCTGGCCGATTTCAGCAGCGGAGAACTGGGTCAGCAGGGGCTCGCTTTCCACAGCGACGATCAGCGTCACCAGATCATCGGGTCCATACACACTGACATTCTCCATTTGAGAGAAAGGCAGCAGATCGGAAGCCTCATATTTGGTCAATCCCTCCTGACCAGATGCAAAGCCGACATCGGGATCGATGCCGCTGCTGGCGGTCAGGCCGAGTTTGCCGCCGAAGGACTCGTCCAGCGAGTCACCGACGCCTTTGGCGGACGCGAAAGGCACATAGCCGAGCACCATGCTCAGAACCAGTACCATTGCCAGTAGTCTTTTTTTCCAATTCATACTTTTTCTTCCTTTCATGTAAATTTAATGATTGGTAACATGACTATATCAAGAAAAAACGGCCTTGTCAACATAAATGTTTGTCGAACACGCACATTTGTTGTTGTTTCGCGGCCACGCCGGGCGTACCAAAGCCGGGTCTGTGTCTGCCACCGAAACACAAACGCGGATCCCTGGCGTTATTACATTATTATTAGAAAAGATTGGGTAAAACGGCGGCGCCATGGTTGATTTTTTCTGCGAATAACAGTAAAATAAACATACGATTTCCCATAATTCGGTGCATCCGAAGGAGTGTGACGAGGGTTATGAACTATCAGATGAAGATCGCCATCTGCGATGACGACCCCAACGACCGGCAAACCATGCTGCGCCTGGTGGCGGAATATCTGGATCTGCACAACTACCACATCGGTATCGATCAGTACGAATCCGCGGAAAGTTTTCTGGCAACCGACGTTTCCCGCTATCAACTGGCGATTTTGGATATTTATATGGGCGGGCTGACCGGAATAGAACTGGCCCGGAAGCTGATGGAGGAACATCCCAAGCTGCAGATCATTTTCTGCAGCAGCTCCAATGCCCACGCGGCGGAGTCCTACGATGTGGCGGCGCTGCGCTACTTTATCAAACCCATTTCCCGGGAAAAGCTGTTCGGCACTCTGGACCGGTTTTTCCATGTGCATACCTCCCTGCGGACGCTGACCTACAAGCAAAACCGCATGGACGAAACCATTTACATCGCTGAAATCTTTTGGGTGGAAGCCGACGGTCACAAAAGCATCTTGCACACCCACAGGGGCGATATCGTCACCCGCACATCCTTCAGCCAGATCTGCGACGCGCTGAAGGACGCGGATTTTATCCGCCCCATTCGCTACGCGCTGGTGTCGCTGGAGGCGGTGGCCACCATCCCCACCGACACGCTGACCCTCATCGACGGCAGCACCGTTCCCATCAGCCGGGATCAGCGCGCAGCGGTCAAAAAGGCGTTTATGGATCATAAAATGCAGGTTTTGCTGCGTAAGGGAGGCGTGCTGAATTGATGTATCTTTCTTCGCTCCTGATGGCGTTTTGTACCTCCCTGGCTATGCTGGTGCGCTACGCCCCTTTCCGCGCGGTGGCGATCCCCCGGCAGAAAAGGATCATGACGGTCTGCTTCATCCTGTTTTCCGCCCTCAATTTCGCAGCACTGGTAGGATTGCAGATGCGCTGGGGGCTCCAGGGTCTGTTCCTTTATCTGCGGTTCGGTATGCTGATTTTCGCGTCCCTGCTGACGGTTGTGAGTATTTTGGTCATATCCGGCAAGATCCGGGAGCATCTTTTCGTGTTCGGCGTGGTTTCCTCCTGTAATTATTTGCTTTTGTCCATTCCCAATTACCTGATCACCCTGTTTCCCGGCATGACGGTGACCCAGTATGTGGCCATGATTTTGATTCCCTACACCATCCTGATGGGGGCTACCTATGTGCCCATGAAGCGCCTTGTGTGCGGCGCGGTGACGCCGTCTTTGCACTTGAATGCCGGCGCCTACTGGAGCACGCTCTGGTTCATTCCCATTGCCCTGCTGGGCACCCGGCTCGTGTTTGCCGGCAGTGAGCACAACACTGGTGGCCTGCAGCAGCTGCTCAGCAGCGGTCTTTCCGGTTCGGTGATCATCCTGCTGTGCCTGAATGTTTCCCGGGCCAATCGGCAGCTGCAGGAGCGCCGGGCTCTGGGGCAGCAGCTTCTGAGCCAGGAAATGCACTACAACGCCCTGCAAACCCATGTGGAGGACACCCGGAAAGCCCGCCACGATCTGAAGCATCACATGGCCGCCATTTTGCACTGTGTGGAACAGAATGACCGGGACGGCGCCCGGCGTTACTGCCAGGAAATGATGGCCCGCACCGAAAGCGATGTGGCCATCCCCTACACCGGCAACAAAGCAGCCGACGGCGTGCTGTATTACTATATGCAGCAGGCTCTGGACAGACGGATCCTGCTGGAAAATGTGGGCACCATCCGAAATCCGGGCATCGCGGATGTGGATCTGTGCGTTTTGCTGGGTAACGCGCTGGATAACGCGCTGGCAGGCTGCCTGACCATTCCGGATAACCGCAGCATTCAGGTGATCAGCCAATCGGAGGATCAGCTCCTCTCCATTATGGTCCGCAACACCTACGACGGAAAAGTGGAGCTAAGCGGGGACGGCCTACTGTCCCGGAAGCGGGATCAGGCCCATGGCGTGGGGCTGCGCTCCATGAAGGCGGTGTGCGACCGCTATGGCGGAAGCATGGAATTCCATTATGATGAAAATACCTTTACGGTGATGTTTGCATTACCCCTGGGAGAATAAGCCTTCGGCAGGTTCGCAGCAGCGGACCTGCCTTTTTTATGCCCAAAATTACGTTTCGTGCTGTTTTGGCGCATTTCGTGACGCTTAAAGGTCATTGGGCAAACTGTATGATATACTGGCATCACTTAGTAAGGAAGGAGGCGTCCGGCATGCGACCGAATATCAAAACACTTCTTTTCGGCAGCTGTCAGGAGTGCGAAGCCATCGGCAAAATGCTGGATTTGGCAGAAGGCTTCCCGGCGGACGGACACGAATACCGTCATATCAACGATATGGAGGAATTCGAAAAAATTCTGGTAAACTGGATGCCGTCGCTGGTGATCGTACTGGCAGACGGCGCGGTAGGAATGG
>JAZOBI010000075.1:0-12279 GCA_045595885.1 Faecousia sp.
TCACCCGCACAAAAGCAAAAGGAGCCGATTACGCGGCTACGAATTAGGAATGTTATCTGATCGTAGGGCGGGGGCTTGCTCCTGCCGCCAACTTCAACAAATAACCGCAGCGCCCAAACTAGGAGCTGCGGTTAACTGTTCGACAAATAGGAATTGGACAAAGGTATCACTTATTTTTTCGCAACTACAATAGGCTGATAGAACCCCGTTGTTTCGGGGAACATCCATACAACTTCGCTACATCCGTTTGCCATAAGCAAGTCGGTCATTTCCTGTCTGCGGGTGGCTCTGTATTCGCATTCAAATTTGCTCACTTGCAGGGTATCCTCGTCATCAACGATATACTGGATTAGCCGATAGTTATCGCCTTCCCATGTCCAGGTCTGGAAAGAAACTCTCTGCCCTTTTGCTGTTTTGTGAATATATGGAGGGGAATAGGGCGGCTTGTCCATAAGCAGGGCGTCATAATCCCGAATACTGGCAACGAACATACCGCCATCCTTAATCTGATTTACGATACTCTTGATGGCGGATGCCAAATCATTGCTGGCAAGCATATGGGGCAAGGCATTATCCATCGCAATAACAATGTCGAATTGCTTGGTGAAAGTATCTGACAAAGCGCAAAAGTTAGCGTGTTCAAAGGAAACTTTTACATTGTTCTTCTTGGCTCGTTCTTTGGCTTCAGCGATTTCTCCGTCACTAATATCCGAACCTGTTACATTGTAGCCGATGGCAGCAAGTCCAATTGCCTGCGTTCCGATTCCACAGGCACAATCCAGAATATGTGCAGATTTGTCAAAGCCATTACTCACAAAAAGTTTGTCCAGAATGACTGCCTGTTCCTGTGTGGTGGCTTGCCAATCAAGAAACAGTTTATCATATTGGGATGCCAGATTATCGTAAAAAGTCTGGGTGATACTCATATTATGGTCTTCTCGTCAAATTCAAGTTTGTCGAATAGATTGTATCAAATTGCTGTGTAAATATCAACCAATACAGAAAAAGCACGATGATTTCGTATCAAAACCATCCTGCTAATATGGTGCGGATGACAGGACTCGAGGGAATCAGTGTTCGGCTCCGTCGAGCCTTCGCCGGCGGCGCTCATTCGCGCCGCATTTGTTCTGTTCGAGTCCTGTCCCATCTTTCAGAAACATTCAGGGGAGGCATTTGCCTCCCCTGAATGTTTGGTGCGGATGACAGGACTCGAACCTGCACGCTCGCGCGTTGGAACCTAAATCCAATGAGTCTACCAATTCCACCACATCCGCATATCCCCCACATTATAATCCAGTTTCGCAACATAGTCAAGGGTTCCGTTTTCCGGCTCTTAACAAAAAATTTTCTTTTTTGGGGCAGACAAGTGGGAAAAAGTGTGATATACTATTATTGTGCCCAAATATGACTTGCAAAAAGGAGGGATTCCTTTTGAAATATTGGCGCGGATATTTGATCGCGGCCATTCTTGCCGCCATCACCATCGGCCTGCAGCAGATCGCCCAGCGTTTCACCACCCTGGTGGACGCGGTCTATCCCTATCTGACCCGGACACTGCAAAACTATCTGGCGGAATGGTCCGGTACGCTGAGTGTAAACCTTTGGCAGATCCTGCTGGTAATGGCATTGGTGGTACTGCTGACCACCATCGTGCTGATGATCGTGCTGAAATGGAATTTTGTGCAATGGCTGGGCTGGGTTCTGGCCACCTGCAGCTTGGTTTGGCTGCTGAACACAGGCTTCTATGGCCTCAACAACTAT
Organism: Faecousia sp.; assembly: GCA_045595885.1. GTDB lineage: Bacteria > Bacillota > Clostridia > Oscillospirales > Oscillospiraceae > Faecousia. Next base: position 1,762 of record JAZOBI010000075.1, read on the forward strand.
GCCGGCCCGCTGGCCGACGATCTGCGGCTGGACATCAGCGAGTTCTCTCTTGAGGATTTGGAAGATGCTGCCATTTATTTCCGGGATCAGGCCAATACCCTTGCCCTGGAACTGCCCCGGGACGAGGAAAGCAATCTCATCTTTTCTGACTTTGACGACCTGGCAGAACAGGCCGGGGAGGGTTTCGAAACCCTGGTAAAAACAGAATATTACTCCGTATTCGCCGGCTCCACCACGCCGGTCAAGCAGCTGGATTGGGCCAATTTCTACTCCTCTTTGGGTATCACCTCCGTATTTGTGCCCATCACCGGAGAAGCGGCGGTCAATCCCCAGATTCCCAGCGTGGCGCTGCCCTTTACCATTTGCCGGGAAATGGCCCGGCGTATGAGTGTGGCAGATCCGGAGGATGCCAACTTTGCCGCCGTGCTGCTTTGCATTGCCAACGAAAGCCCGGAATTCCGGTATTCCGCCTGCTTCATGGCCTACCGCTACTGCATTGACGCGCTGGAGCACTCCGGTTCCCTGGATGGCGCCGCTGCCGCCGCCAGAATCCGGGCTGATGTGAACACCTATTTCTACTATGATCTGCGGCTCTACGAAAAATTCTTCACAGGAAACCGAAACGACAAAGCGGCAGATCTGATGGATTCGGTGGTTGGCTCCACCCAATCCTATGGCCAGGAGGCCACATTGCTGACCAACTGGTATGTTCAAGAGTTTATTTTGCCCTATTTGGACCAGGAGGATATCACCGGCTTTGATCCCATGGAAGAAGATCAGGTGGATATCTCCGATATTGCAGGAAACAGGTGATCCCATGAGAAAAACCTTGGATTTGGGCCTGGAGGCCATGGACCTTTCTCTGTCCGACAGCCAAAAAAGTACCCTCTGCGCCTTTGGCGAAGCGGTAGTGGAGCAGAATAAAGTGATGAATCTGACCGCCATTACGGAACCCACCGCTGTGGCAAAGCTGCATCTTTTGGACTCGGTCAGCCTGCTCAAATGCGCGGATCTGCAGGGCAAACGGCTGATCGATGTGGGCTGCGGCGCCGGTTTCCCCGGTGTGCCGGTGAAGATCGCCTGTCCGGAGGTGGAGCTGACCCTGCTGGACAGCCTGGGCAAGCGGATGAACTGGCTGGCCGCCACCCTGCCCGGCTTGGGCGTGGAGGCCGAATGTGTGACCGCCCGGGCAGAGGAAGCGGCAGCCCAGCGCCGGGAAAGCTATGATTTCGCCTCCAGCCGGGCTGTGGCGCGGCTGAATGTGCTGCTGGAGCTGACGGCGCCCTTTGTGAAAGTGGGTGGTGCTGTGCTGGCTATGAAGGGCTCTGCCGCGGCAGAGGAACTGGCGGAAGCCAAAAACGCCATCGCCAAGCTGGGGCTTCAGCTGGAGCAGGTGCATCACTTCCCTGTCGATGGCGCGGATCATGCGGTGATCGTGCTGCGTAAAGTACGGCCCACCCCTGCTCAATACCCCCGGCGATTTGCCAAGATCAAGCAATTCCCCCTGTAATTCATTCGGCTCCGTCTTTTGGACGGAGCCGTTTCTTTCTCCTGCCCTGTCAAAAGTGATGAATATTTCGTAAATTTCAAGGAAAGGCGTATGCTTTCGGCCAAAAATGTGGTATGATAGCAAAAAACACGGCGGGAGGTTGTGTATGCTGAAAATTCTGATTGCGGAAGATGACCGGGAGCTGCGGCAGCTGTTTTCCCATGTTCTGACCATCAACGGCTATGCCGTCAAGGGCGTGTCCGACGGGCAGGAGGCTCTGGATGCCCTGGACGCGGATTATTACGACCTGATTATTTCCGATATTATGATGCCCCGGGTGGATGGCTACGCCCTGGTTCGATCCTTACGGGAAGTGGGCAACACCACGCCGGTGCTGATGATCACCGCCAAGGATGCCTTTGACGATATGCGCCAGGGTTTCCTCTCCGGCAGCGACGACTACATGGTCAAGCCCGTCAATGTCAATGAGATGGTGCTGCGGGTGCAGGCGCTGCTGCGCCGGGCCCAGATGATCAACGAGCGGCGCTGCACCCTGGGCAAAACCGTGATGGAATGTGACTGTCTGACGGTGACCACAGAAAAGGAAGTGCTGAACCTGCCTCAGAAGGAATTTATGCTGCTGTACAAAATGGCTTCCTACCCCGGCAGGATCTTTACCCGGCAACAGCTGATGGACGAAATTTGGGGCTACGAAAACGAAAGCGACACCCACACGGTGGATGTACACATCGCACGGCTGCGGGATCGGTTCCGGGACAGCGCCGACTTTAAGATCGTCACCATCCGGGGCGTTGGCTACAAGGTGGTGAAGGTATGAAGGCCAGAGAGCTGTTTGACGCGGTTCGAAGTCAAAAACGAAACCCTTTCAGCCTGCGGCTGCGGCTGATGCTGCTGGTTTCGGCGGAGCTGCTGGTGTGCGTGCTGGTGGCAGTAGGGCTATATATTCTGCTGGAGGATATGATTCCGCTGAACCCGACGGTGCTTCTGCTGCTGAGCCTGGTGGTGATCAGTTTGATCATCGGTATGGTCATTACCAATTTCCTGTCCAAGATCATTTTCGCCCCCATCCGACGCCTGGGCAAGGCCATGGAGCAGGTGGCGGACGGCGATTTCACTGTGCGGGCACCGGAGCAATCCTCGTCCCTGGAGTTGATGGAACTGTATTCCGGCTTTAATCTGATGGTGCAGGAGCTGGGCTCCACGGAGATCCTGCAGACTGACTTTGTTTCCAATGTTTCCCACGAGTTCAAGACCCCTATCAACGCCATCGAAGGCTACTCCATGCTGCTGCAATCCGGCGATAATCTGACGCCGCAGCAGCGGGAATATGTGGACAAGATCGTGTTTAACACCCAACGGCTGTCCAGCCTGATGGGCAGCATTCTGCTGCTGAGCAAGCTGGAAAACCAGCAAATTCCCACAGGGCAGACCGTTTTCCGGCTGGACGAACAGATTCGCCAATCCATTGTGGCGCTGGAGGAGACCTGGGAGCGAAAGAATATTGAAATTGACGCGGATTTGGCTTGGGTAGAATATTTGGGTAATGAGCCCATGCTGCGCCATGTGTGGGACAATCTCATTGGAAATGCTGTAAAATTCAGCCCGGAGCAAAGTCTTGTGAAGATTGGTCTGCAAAAAACGGACAATGGGATTCGCTTTACGGTGGAAGACCAGGGACCCGGTATTCCCGAGGAATCCCAAAAACGGATCTTTGACAAGTTTTACCAAAGCGACAGCTCCCACAAACAGGAAGGAAACGGTTTAGGGCTGGCGCTGGCGAAGCGGATCGTTACATTTGAAGGCGGCACCATCACCGTGGAAAACATCCCGGAAGGGGGCTGCCGGTTTACCGTTACATTACAATAACAGCTTGGCGGCGCGGGAAACTCCGTGCCGCCTTTTTTCAACAATTTTTGATATTCAGTTGAAAGAAAGTTGAATGTTTTCCCCTAAACTGATGACAGATCATGGGAAAGGACAGGGCATATGATCGTTATATACACGCTGGGCGGCATAGTCGGGCTGTTTTTGCTGTATGCCCTGTTGTTTTGGCTGTGCGGATTGCCGGTGAACAGGGACAGGGAATACACCGACCACAGCCCCTTTTACCGCTGGCTGCTGCAATTCAACTCCGCGCTGTGGATGGCTTTGCTGGGTATTCGGATTCAGGTAACCGGCATGGAACAGCTTCCGGAGCATAAACGGCTGCTGTTTGTGGGCAACCATGTTTCCAATTATGATCCCATTTTGACCTGGATCGCTTTCAAAAAATGGAACATGGCCTATATTTCCAAACCATCCAATTTCAAAATTCCCTTTTTTGGCCCGGTGATTCGCAGGTGCTGCTTCCTTGCCATTGATCGGGAAAATCCCCGCAACGCCATCGTCACCATCCAAAAAGCAGCCTTGCTGATCCAGTCGGGACAATTTTCCGTAGGGGTCTATCCCGAAGGTACCCGCAGCAAGAGCGGAAAGCTTTTACCCTTTCACAACGGTGTATTCAAAATCGCCCAGCGAAGCGACGCCCACATTGTGGTACTTGGCATCTCCGGGACGGAGCAGATCTATCGAAACATCCCCTTTCGCAGGAGTTATGTAAACTTAGATGTGCTGGCGGTGCTGCCGCCAGAAGAAATCAAAGGGCAAAAAACGGAGCAAATCGGCCAAACGGTGCGGCATTTGCTGGAGCAATATCGGGAAAAGAGGACTTAATCCATGGCAAAAACCTATATTCTGCACAACCCCCATGCCGGTCCTGGCAATCAGCCGGAGATTACCGCCGAAAAGCTGGCGCCGGACCAGGAAGCAGAGCTGCTGTGTATTACCAAAATCACCAATTACGCCGCCTTCCTGCAGGGTTTGGAGGCAGACGACCGCATCATTCTGGCCGGCGGCGACGGCACGCTGAACCGGTTTGTCAATGATACCGACGGCATTCCCTGCAAGGCCGCCATTTACTATTATCCCAGCGGCAGCGGCAACGATTTTGCCCACGATTTGGGCAGGGAAAAGGGCTGCCAGGCCTTTGAAATTACCCCATATCTGCATAATCTGCCCCAGGTAACCGTTAAGGGAAAGACCTACCGGTTCCTCAACGGCGTGGGCTACGGCATCGACGGCTACTGCTGCGAGGTGGGTGACCGGCTGCGGCAGATCCCAGGCAAAAAGGTGGACTACACCATGATCGCCATCAAGGGATTGCTGCTGCACTACAAGCCCACCGGCGCCACCGTGACGGTGGACGGCATTACCCGTTCTTACAAAAAAGTGTGGATCGCGCCCACCATGCACGGCCGGTTCTACGGCGGCGGTATGATGCCCACACCCCAACAGGACCGGACAGCCGGTGAAAAGCTGTCGGTTATGGTATTCCACAGCTCCGGCAAGCTGAAAACGCTGATGATCTTCCCTTCCCTGTTCAAGGGCGAGCATATCAAGCACACAAAGCACGTGGACATTTGGGCGGGCAAAGAGATTGCGGTGGAATTTGATCGCCCCACTGCCCTGCAGATCGACGGTGAAACCATTCTGGATGTGACCTCCTACACCGCCCGGCTGGTACCGGCCAGGACAAAAGAACCTGCCGCCGTATAACGCAATATACCCCGGTGCGAAAGCACCGGGGTATCAGTATTTTCAAGGCTGCAAATTTTCGTTTATCGTCGTTATTTGTCCTGAGGATTGGCCAGATTTTGCAGGGCATCGCCGCTGAGGCGGTAAATCGTCCACTCGTCCATGGCTACCGCTCCCAGGCCGCGATAAAAATCAATGCTGGGCTGATTCCAATCCAGACAGACCCACTCGAACCGGCCGCAGCCCCGCTCCACCGCGATTTGGGCCAATCGCCGCAGCAACGCCTTGCCATAGCCCTTACCCCGGTAGGCAGGCTTGACAAACACATCCTCCAGATACAGGCCCGCCCGGCCAACGAAGGTGGAGAAATTGTGGAAGAACAAGGCAAAACCCACTTCCACCCCGTCCTCCAGCGCGAAAATCACCTCTGCCCGATGCTCCTGAAAAAGCACCTGGCGCAGCATTTCCTCCGTGGTCACAACCTGATCCAGCATTTTTTCATACTCCGCGATTCCCCGGATGAATTCCAAAATCAAGCCGCAATCGGCCTGGGTCCCATTTCGAAATGTCAGTTTTTCCATAATCCATCTCCCTGTTTTCATATTTGCGGATATTATAGCACAGACTTCTGGCTTCTCCAAGTATTCTTTGGAAATAATGGTTGCTTTTCCGCGGATTTTGGGATATGGTAACAGTGGAAAGAAAAATTATGGAGGATTTATTCATGTCTAACAAAAATTCCAAACTCGCCAACCCCGGCCCTCTGGGTCTGCTGGGCTTCGGCATGACCACCGTTCTGCTGAACCTGCACAACGCCGGTCTGCTGCCCCTTAGCATCGTCATTGTTGCCATGGGTGTCGCCCTGGGCGGTCTGGCGCAGATCATCGCCGGCGTTCGGGAATTGAAGCAGGGCAACACCTTCGCCGGTACCGCTTTTACCGCCTACGGCCTGTTCTGGTGGAGCCTGGTGCTGATTTGGGTCAACCCCTGGGCTGAAGGCGGCATCGAAGCCGCCAGCAAGGTTGCCATGGGCTACTACCTGCTGCTGTGGGGCATTTTCACCGGCTTTATGTTTATCGGAACTCTGAAGCACAACCGCGCCACCCAGGTGGTCTTCGGCAGCTTGACCATTCTGTTCCTGCTGCTGGCCATCGGCGACTTCACCGGCAATCACACCATTACCATGGTGGCCGGCTTTGAGGGCATTTTCTGTGGTCTGTCCGCTATTTACAGCGCTGTGGGTCAGATCATTAACGAGGAATTCGGCAAGAACGTGCTGCCCCTGGGCTAAAATGTCCATATACTCACATAAAAAGGGACTGTTGCAAAACGCAGATTTTGCAACAGTCCCTTGTTTTTTTAGAAAGTACCTACGGTTTCGGGGATGATCAGCTTGGCGCCGGTCTTGGCAACTACTTCCTCCACGGAGGACTCGGCCTTGACTTCCCGCAGTACCAGACCCTCGGGGGTGGACTGGATAACCGCCAGCTCCGTAATGATCCACTTGACCCGCTTATAGGCGGTCAGGGGCAGGGTGCACTTCTCCAGAATCTTGGGGCCGCCCTTCTTGTCGGTGTGGGTGGAGATGACGATGACATTCTCCGCGCCGCTGACCAGGTCCATGGCACCGCCCATGCCGGGCACCATCTTGCCGGGAATGATGTGGGAAGCCAAACTGCCTTCCTGGTCCACCTGCAGGCAACCCAGAATGGTGGCATCCACATGGCCGCCACGAATCAAGCCAAAGGAGAAAGAAGAATCGAAGAACATGGCGCCGGGAATGGTGGTGACATACTTGCCGCCGGCGTTGGAAACGTATACATCCTCATTGGTGTCATTGGCAACAGGACCCATGCCCATAATGCCATTTTCCGCCTGAAAGTAGACTTCTACATCCTCGGGCAGGAAGTTGGCCACCATTTCAGGCATACCGATACCCAGGTTCACCACGTCGCCGTCCTTCAAAAACCGGGCGGCACGCTGGGCAATGATACTCTTTACATCAGCCATTACTGCTTACCTCCTTTGACGATATAGTCAACACAGACGAAGGGGGTCATGACGTGCTCGGGCAGAATCTGACCGGGCTCAACGATCTCCTCAGCTTCCACGATGACAGTCTTGCAGGCCATAGCCATAACGGAGTTGAAATTATTGGTGGTACCCTTATAGTAGACATTGCCCATGGTATCGACAACAGAACCACGGATCAGCGCAATATCGCCACGCAGAGGGGTTTCCAGCAGGTAATCCTTTCCATCGACAGTGATGACCTGCTTGCCTTCTGCGATGTCGGTGCCGATACCGGTGGGGGTCAGCACGCCGCCCAGGCCGAAGCCGGCGCAGCGGATCCGCTCAGCAAAGGTGCCCTGTGGAATCAGATGGACCTCCAGGCTGCCCTCACTCATCTGACGGCCGGTTTCGGGATTCAAACCGATATGGGTAGCGTACAAGGTCTTGATGCGGTGCTGGGCAATCATTTCGGACAGGCCCCGGAAGCCGTGCTTATCCATGCCTTCCGGCACGCCGGTATCATTGGAAGCCACAACCAGATCCTTGACACCGGAGTCCAGCATAGCCTGGATAATAGCATCGGGAGAGCCGTGGCCCATAAAGCCGCCAACCATCAGAAAATCGCCGTCATGAATCATGGCAGCCGCTTCCTGGGCGGTAATGATCTTGTTTCTCATGGGAAAAACCTCCTTACTTCATGCCACGGCGAACCATTTCCGCCACGGCGAAACTGGCGACATCATCGCCATAGGTGCCGGCGCCGAAGCCGGCGTCATAACCCAGCTCCTTGGCCAGCTCATGGGTGATACGGGGACCGCCGCAGACCACCACAAAGCGGTCACGCAGGCCCTCGGCCTCCAGCAATTCGATCAGTTCCGTCAGATTCTGGATATGTACATCCTTTTGGGTGACGGTCTGGCTCACCAGCAGCACATCGGCGTTCACTTCCAGGGCCTTACGGATAAACTCCTCGTTGGGAACCTGGCTGCCCATGTTATAGGCTTCGATCATCTCATAGCGCTCTACGCCATAGTGACCGGCGAAGCCCTTTCGGTTCATAATGGCGTCGATGCCCACGGTATGGGCGTCGGTGCCGGTGGAGGCGCCCACCATGACCACCTTGCGGCCGATGTTCTTCTGGATATATTCGTTGGTTTCTTCCATGGTCATGACTTCGCTTTCCACGGTCATTACATGGATCTCTTCATAGTTGATGGTATGCACGCAGCTGCCGTAGACCACGAAGAAGGTAAAATTATCGTCCAGCGCCTGGTGGAAGGCCACATTGGGTTCTTCCAGGCCCATGGCCTTGGCCATCTGACGGGCAGCTTCCTCGCCCCGGGCATCGTCCTTGATGGGGAGCGTAAAGCTCAGCTGCACCTTGCCGTCGTTCATGGTGTCGCCGTAGGGCTTCAGACGCTTCAGGTCCAGGGTGGTATCGAAATCATTTTTATGGGTATTGTACAGTCCGGAACTCATTGTGCAGCCACCTTTCCTTTCATCAGCTCAATGAAGGGGTTGAAGTAAACATTGTCCTTCACAACCACGCCGGCAAGACCCTTACCGCCGTCCTTGGGGCGCTTGACATCGGCGAAAATGCCCTTCTCCAAAGTGGTGAACAGACCCAGCTCCTCGATTTCGGTCAGCAGCTCGGTGGCCTTGGTCAGCACTTCGTTGGCTCTGCTCTGGATGATGCCGCCTTCCTTGTAGGTCAGCTCACCGCCCAGGTCGGCCATGGTGCGGAAAATATACTGGGCGTTCTCGATGGACAGAGCCCGGTCGGACATGAAGGGGGTGTGGATGGCTTCCGTCATCATGCCCAGCAGCTGCAGCTTCTGGCCGGTGAGGATGCAGACCATGTTAAAGAGCGCGTCCTGAATGTGGCCACGGAAGATATTGCCGGTCATGAACTTCGTGGGAGGCATATACTTCAGAGGGGCCTTGGGGAAGATCTCCCGGGCCATCTGTGCCTGGGCCAGCTCGTAGAGGAAGGTGTTTTCCACAGCGGGGTCCATCTCAAAGGCGTGACCCAGACCCATCTGCTCCTCCCGCATACCGGCGCGCAGGGCGAAGGCTTCGTTCAGGAACTGGGAGGCCAGCACCGTGTGGGCGCTGGTGATGGCATCGTCGGTGGTCAGGTAGTTATCCTCGCCGGTGTTGATAATGACGCCGGCATAGCCGTTGATCACACGGGAGAAATACTGGTCGATGATGGTGCGCTGCATATTGATATCACGGAACAAAATGCCGTAGAGGGCATCGTTGAGCATCACATCCAGCCGCTCCAGGGCGCCCATGGCGGCGATTTCGGGCATACACAGGCCGGAGCAATAGTTGCACAGCCGGATGTAGCGGCTCTGCTCACGGCCCACTTCGTCCAGGGCTTCACGCATCAGGCGGAAATTCTCCTGGGTGGCGTAGGTGCCGCCGAAGCCTTCGGTGGTGGCGCCGTAGGGCACATAGTCCAGCAGGCTCTGGCCGGTGGTGCGGATGACGGCGATGATGTCCGCGCCCTGACGGGCGCCGGCCTTAGCCTGGACAATATCCTCGTAAATGTTTCCGGTGGCAACGATGATGTAAAGGTACGGGCCTTCCTTGTCGCCGAATTCGTTGAGGAAAGCATTGCGCTGGCCCACATTGCGGCCAATTCGCTCCAGGGTAGCATTTACAACGGGCATAATGGCGCCGCGGATCTGCTCAATGGAATGAACGGGCACCTGGGACAGATCCAATGTGCCTGCGCTGATGCGCTCAGCCACTTCCTGGGTGGTGATACCGTATTCCGCCATGGCATTGCCGATGTAGAAGGCGGCGCCGCCGGAGAGGATGCCCTTCTCCAGCAGGTGATCCACCACGATGTTGGGCAGAGGGGCGTCCACATCGTTGACGCCGTCGATGCCCAGCAGGCGGCAGACGGCACGCTCTACGGTGACGGTGGTGTGATCGTCGATGAAGTTCTGCACATCGTCGGCAACCTTGGAGGCGCGGGCCCGGGCCCGGGCCACCAGCTCCATATTCAAATTCAGTTTGGATTCCATATCGTTCCTCCCTGATGCTTAGTGATGGTGACGATCTCTGCGCAGCAGCTGGATGGGTTCCATGTACTTCTGCTCCACGCCTTCGGCCAGGGATGCCACGCCGGTACGGGGACGAGGTGCGGGCACCTTGCCGGTGCAAACATCGCAGTGGCACTTGTTCTCGTAATGATCGGGCTCGGTATAAGTGGTGATAACACCCTCAAAGTTACGCAGAATCACCTTTCTGGGAGTCTGGGACACCAGATAGCTGGGCATAACGGGGGTCTTGCCGCCGCCACCGGGGGCGTCGACTACGAAGGTGGGGATGCACAGACCGGAGGTATGGCCGCGCAGCGCCTCGATGATCTCGATGCCCTTGGAAACGGGGGTGCGGAAATGGCTCAG
>JAZOBI010000076.1:0-38409 GCA_045595885.1 Faecousia sp.
AGCTTGAAGTCCACTTCCACGCCGGTGGACTTGCCGATCCAGTTGCGCTGGATCTCCTTGGTGGATTCGGGCCAATCGATCTCGTTCAGGCCGTCCAGCAGCTTTTCGGCAAAGGCAGGCTGGTCAATAACCCACTGCATCATCATTTTCTTCACAACGGGATAGCCGCCCCGCTCACTCTTGCCGTCGATGACTTCGTCATTGGCAAGCACAGTACCCAGTTCTTCGCACCAGTTGACGGGCATCTCGATGCGCTTGGCATAACCTGCCTCCCACAGCTTCTTGAAGATCCACTGGGTCCACTTGTAGAATTCGGGATCGGAGGTGGCGGTCAGCTTGCTCCAGTCATAGTCAAAGCCCAGTTCCTTCAGCTGCTTGGAGAAGGTTGCGATATTCTTCTGGGTAAATCCGTTGGGGTGGTTTCCGGTGTCCACGGCGTACTGCTCGGCAGGCAGTCCGAAGGAGTCATAGCCCATGGGATGCAGAACATTGAAGCCCTGCATACGCTTGATACGGGACATGATATCGGTAGCGGTGTAGCCTTCGGGATGGCCGGCGTGCAGACCTACGCCGGAGGGATACGGGAACATATCCAGAACATAATACTTGGGCTTACTGAAATCCCACACATCGGTGTGGAAGGTCTTGTTCTCTTCCCAGTATGCTTGCCATTTCTTTTCAATGGCGGAATATTCATAGTTAGGCATTGTTTCTCACCTCAAATAGAATTATAAATTACAAATGAGTCATCACTCACAATTTATAATTTGTAATTGTGCATTTGTAATTAGTTAGGCAGCAGAATATTGCTCAGATCCACAACTTCGGCATCGGCCCACAGCCGCTCCAGGTTGTAGAAGGCTCTTGCTTCGTCGGTAAACACATGAACCACCACAGAACCAAAGTCCAGCAGTTCCCAGGAATTGCCCCGATGGCCTTCCCGACCCAGCATAGGCTCACCGATCTCCTCCATGGCAAATTCCGCATAGTCGCAGAGAGTCTTAACATGGGTGTTGGAGGTGCCGGTGCAGATCAGGAAATAGTCCGCCAGGGTAGAAACCCGGTCAATCTTCAGCAGCTTGATGTCCATGCCCTTCTTTTCATCCAGCGCCTTGGTTACATGAATGGCAACTTCTTTTGCAGTTAACATAATATTTCTTCCTTTCGGATTATTTTCGTTTCATCAAACTTTCACGTTTAAATATTCCAGCGCTTCCCGGGATTCGGGGCTGACCTCGTCACCCAGACGGGCAAGATGCTCCAGTGTCGTTTCCAGGCCCAGCTTCAGCGCCGCATCCATATCCGTTTCCGCCAGTTCCCGGAGCTTTTCCACACCGGGGAAATCTCGGTTGGGCTCCATATAGTCTGCCACATAAATGATCTTTTCCAACATATTCATGGCAGCTTTGCCGGTGGTATGGGATTCGATGGCCGCCACCACCGCCGGATTTTCTCCAAAAATACGGTCTGCCACCAGGCTTCCCGTAAGGGCATGCAGCGTCTTGGGGTATTTTCTGGAAAAATCGGGAAGTATTTTACCATATTCCCGGCACAAAGTCAATTGCAGCGGACCGTCAAGCGCTTTGGTGATATCATGAAGCATACCGGCTCTGGCCGCATCGGTTTCATCCACGCCCCAGATTTTTGCCAACCGTGCCGCCGTATCCCGGCAGCCCAGCACATGGGCCACCCGGTTGGGCTTTAAGAGGCTGATGACCACCTTTTCCAGTTCCTCCATGGGAAGGTGTTTCCAATCCGCATGGACATTGTACAGCCCATGTTCCCGGATGTAATCCCCCACCCCCTTGGGCAGGAACTCGTCAGCGCAATGGAAGGCCAGCATCCGGCGCAGCTGGGTGGAAGAAATGTCCACCACCGTATTTTTAATGAGGTGCACCCGGTGACCTTCGTCCTCCAGTTGGCGCTTGTTTTCATCCACCTTGGCCTTTTCGCCTTTTTCGCCCCGGTAAAACACCGCCAGCTTGGCTTGTGAAAGTATGGTTTCCGGGCACTTCCAACTATGGAAAGAAAGGAACATATCGCTGCCCATCAACAGGAAAAGTTCCGCATCCGGGTGCATGGCGCGCACCTGTTCCAATGTTTCGAAGGTATAGCTAACCCCTTCCCGCCGGAGTTCTATGTCAGAAACCTCCGCGCCGGGAATCCCATCCGCCGCCAGGCGCAGCATTTGCAGCCTGTGCTGCGGTGGCGTCTGCGCCGCCTGCTTATGGGGCGGCGTATGGGTAGGGATTATCAAAAGACGATCCAGATTCAGCGCCGCAATGGCCTGCTGCGCCGAACGCACATGCCCCATATGGGGTGGGTCAAAGGTGCCGCCGAAAATGCCGATTCTTTCCATAGGTGCCCTCCTCGAAATCTCCAGTCGTTCCAAGGGCCAAAAGGCCCGTGGGAATCCCCTGTTCAGTGGTTTAACCCATCATCCTGGGGATTGCCACACCAGTGTGCCCACTGGTCCGTAATGACACAATCTTATTCCTCCCCTCGCAGCTGCTTTTCTCTGCTGCGCTCAATGGCGTTTTCGATTGCCTTCTGGCGGAAGTATTCATTTCTCTGCTCCCGCACCTTCTTGGCCGCGTCACGGCGGGCCTTGGCGCCCTTGCGAACCGGGTTAGACTTGGATTTGGGTGTTTCCTTCCGCTTGGCCCGGCCGGTGGCATTGCGCTCCTCCTGGCACTTTTCCGAGAAGCGGTAAATCACAAATTTATTGCCCACACAGGATACACCGTCGGCGCCGGTAGCCTCGCAAATGGCGTCGGACACTTCTCTGGCGGACATGAGGGCAGATTCCAGCACCTTGCCCTTGATCAGTTCTCTGGCGGTCAGCAGTCTGTCCGCTTCTGCCGCAACAGCCTCGGTCACACCGTCCTTGCCAACCATCAGGGTGGTTTCCAGAGTATTGGCCTGGGAGCGAAGCTCCGCCCGTTCTTTACTTGTCAGCATAATTTGCCTCCTTGAGTTTCTGATAGAAAAGATTCAGCGCGTTTGCACGATGGGAAACCCGGTTTTTCTCCTCAGAAGTCATTTCCGAGGTAGTTTTTCCCAGGGGCGGATAGTAAAAAATGGGATCATAACCGAAACCGTTTTCACCCCGGGGTTCCCGGGTCAATTCTCCGTGGATCTCACCTCTGGCCTGAATGACCTTGCCATCCGGCGTAACAAAGGAGATGACACAGACGAATTTTGCCTGCCGCTGGCCGTCCGGCACCTGCTCTGTGTTTTTCAGCAGCAGCTGCAGCCGACCCCAATCGTCCAGGCTGTCATCAAAACCGTAGCGGGCGGAATAGATTCCCGGCTCGCCGTTTAAGGCATCCACAGCGATGCCGCTGTCGTCGGCAATGGCGGGCAATCCGGTTGCCTTGGTAACCGCCTCCGCTTTGATCAGGGAGTTTTCTTCAAACGTGGCACCGGTTTCTTCCACATCCATATCCACACCCAGTTCCGACTGCAGAATCAATTCAAAACCAAACTTGTCGGTAATCTGGCGTATTTCCACCAACTTATGGGGATTTTTGCTTGCCAGTACAACTTTCATATTACAGCAGCGCCTCCACAAAATCCCGGGCCACAAAGGGCATCAAATCGTCAGCCTGCTCGCCCACGCCCACGAATTTCACAGGAATCTGCAGGCTGTCCGCTACTGCCACCACGATGCCGCCCTTGGCGGTGCCGTCCAGCTTGGTCAATGCCACAGCGGTAACACCGGCAATTTCCTTAAAGGTCTTTGCCTGGATGAGGCCGTTCTGACCCGTGGTACCATCCAGAACCAGCAGCACTTCCTTGGCTGCTGTCGGCAGTTCCCGATCCACGATGCGGCCGATTTTATTCAGCTCATTCATCAAATTCTGCTTGTTGTGCAGCCGGCCGGCGGTGTCGATGATGATCACATCGCTTTTCCGGGCCTTAGCCGCCTGAATACCGTCGAACACCACGGAAGCCGGATCCGCGCCCTCATGCTGACGCACGATACCAGCACCGGAACGGCCTGCCCAAATCTCCAGCTGGTCGGCAGCGGCCGCACGGAAGGTATCACCGGCCACCAACAGCACATTCTTGCCCTGCCGGGTCAGCTGGGTGGCGATTTTGCCGATGGTGGTGGTCTTGCCCACACCATTGACACCGATCACCAGAATCACAGAGGGAGTTGTAGACAGATTCAGCTCCACTTCGCCCACATTCAGCATATCCACCAAAATATCCTTCAGCGCCGCCTTGGCCTCCTCCGGTGTCTTCAGATGCTGCTCACGAATGGTCTTGCGCAGCCGCTCGGTGGCTTTGGTAGCGGTTTCCACGCCCATGTCCGCCAGAATCAGGCTCTCCTCCAGCTCGTCGGAGTAATCGTCATCGATCCGGCTGAATCCGGAAAACACATTGCCCAGTGTGTTGGCCAAGGCTTCCCGGGTCTTGGTCAGACCGGCCTTAATTTTATCAAAAAAAACCATATTGTTTCCTTTCGAATGTAATTATTCCACAATGCCCAAATATTCTTCCATTTGGTTCAGATCCAGCCGCAGCAGCTTGGAAACGCCCTGCTCCTGCATGGTCACACCGTAGAGCACATCGGACGATTCCATGGTGCCACGACGATGGGTAATGACAATAAACTGGGTCTTCAGACTCAAATTGCGCAGATACTTGGCAAACCGCTCCACATTCCGGTCATCCAGCGCCGCGTCAATCTCGTCTAGCAGGCAGAACGGCGTGGGCCGCACCTTCAAAATGGCAAAGTACAGTGCCGTTGCCACAAACGCCTTCTCACCGCCAGAGAGCAGCGTAATGGTTTTCAGCTGCTTTCCGGGAGGCTGGACACGAATTTCAATGCCACAGGTCAAGGGATTTTCCGGATCCTCCAGCAACAGCTGTCCCTTGCCGCCACCGAACATTTCCGTGAAGACCTCACCGAAATAGCGGTCGATCTTGGCAAACTCCGCCACAAAAATGGTGGTCATTTCCTGCTGAATATTGCGGATGATGCTCTCCAGTTCCCGTTTGGAATTGAGCACATCGTCCCGCTGGGACACCAAATAGGTATAGCGCTCATTGACGCGGGCGTACTCCTCAATGGCACCCAGGTTGGGTGTGCCCAATGCGGTAATTTTCCGCTTCAACTCCGCGATGCGGCGATTGCCGGCGGCAACCGACTCAATGGGCGCCCGATGCTGACCGGCCGTACCCGGCGTCAGCCCGTAGGTATCCCACAATTTATCAATGATCTGTCGCTCCTCCATGGAGGACATGGCCTTCTTCTGCTCCAATGCGGCACAGGCCCGCTCCATGGTAAGAATATCCTTATTCTTTTCCTGAGCATCCCGCTCGGCGCGGGTTTTGGCAGCCTCCGCTTCCATGCGGGCAGTGTGAATTTGCTGCATTTGGCCTCGCAGCTGCAGCGCCTGGGCATCGTTTTCATTCTGACGCTGCTGCAGCTGCTGGATCTCCCGTTCCAGACGCTGATTATCCTCCCGAGTCAGCTGAATGAGGGTCAGCTTTTTGTCCCGGTCGCCTTCCATAGCCGCCTGCAGATCCTTCAAATCCGCAATATGGGCCTGAGCGGTGGACCGCTCTGCCTCCAGCGCAGCCTCCTCGGTCTTGCGGGCAGTCATGGCATCGGTAATCACAGCAGCCGCTTCCGTCGCCTCTGTCTGGAAGCCTTCCAGCTCAGCAATCGCGGCCCGGGTTTGAACCAATTGCTCGGAATAGACCTGAATTTTGGCCTGCTGGGAAGCATAGCGCTGCCGGTCGACACTTTCCCGCTGACGCAGAGCCTCCCGTTCCCGCTGCGCGGCGGAAATGGCCTCTGCAATGGCGGAATACAGAATTTCATGCTGCTTTTCCTGACCCTGCAGCCGCAGAACCTGATCCTCCGCGGTACGCAGTTCATCCCGGGCAGTTTCCAGCTGGTACTGCACCTGATCCGCGGCACGCTGGGCTTCCGCCAATTCGGCTTCGGTAGCAAGGCGGCGGTTCTCCAGTTCCTTTTCCTGGGCATTCAGTTTTTCCAGCTCATTGGCGCGGGAGAGAATGCCCGATTCCTTATTGACACTGCCACCGGTCATGGAGCCGCCGGGATTCATGACCTGACCGTCCAGGGTAACGATCTTAAAGCGATTATGGTACTGATTCGCCATATGGATAGCCGAATCCATATCCTGCGCAATGACCGTACGGCCCAGCAGATTTTCCACAATGCCCCGGTATGTTTCCTCACTTCTGACCAAATCCGATGCCAGTCCCACATAGCCCCGGCAGCGATCCAGACCATTTTCCTGCAAGCGCTTACCGGAAATGGTAGACAGGGGCAGGAAGGTAGCGCGACCGCCACCGGAACGTTTCAGATAGCCGATGGCAGCCTTGCCATCCTGCTCGTTATCCACAACGATCTGCTGCATGGCGCCGCCCAGGGCAATCTCGATGGCTACCGTGTAGGCATCCTCGGTGCGGATCAGCCGGGACACGGGGCCGTGAATATTGCGCAGGGCACCTCGCTGGGCTTCCTGCATGACCAGCTTAACGGATTTCTGATAGTTTTCAAAATCCCGTTCCATAGCCCGAAACACCTTGGCTCTGGCAGAAACGGAATTCAGCTTTCCAAGAATCTGCTGCATGGTTTCCGCCAGTTCATCCCGGCGCTGAATACGGGTATTCTGCCGCAGGGTGTAGCCTGCGATGGTATTATTGGCAGCGGTCACATCGTCCTGCGCCTTGCGCAGTTCCCGCCGGGTATTCTCCAAATTTTCCTGGGCCTGCTGCCGGCGCGTATCACCGGAAGCCAGATCCCGATCCAGTTCCTCCGCGCGCAGTTTTGTCTGCTCCAGGCCATCGGCAAGGCCGTGGATATCCGCTTCCCGGCCAGCGATGTCCGCAGCCAGGGTGGTTTCCCTGGACCGCAGCTCCAGGAATTGCTTATTGCGTCCCTGGGCATTGGCGGTCATCACTGCCAACTGCTGCTGCAGGTCTTCCAAAACCTTCCGTTTTTCTTCCAGCAACCCATCAATTTCCGAAATACGCTGCTGGGTCTGGTCAACCTGCTGAGCCACACCGCCACTACGGTCTGCCTGGCCCTGGATTTCCTCCTCGATGCGCCGGATATTGGCGCAGTTGTTTTCTACATTACCACGCAGCACCGCCACCTGGCCTTCCAGTTGCTGATGGGTGGCATCCAGCATACTCACTTTCACCCGGACGGTTTCCAGTTCTCCATCCCGGGCTCGCAGGGTATCGCCCATGGTTTCTGCCTGGGCATACAGCTTGTCCAGATCATCATGAGCCTGCTGCAATACAAAAGCCGCGGAAGCATAGTCCTCCTCTGCCTTTTTCGCGGCAACGGACAACTTCTCCAGGGTATCCAGCCAAACAGCCACTTCCACACCCTGCAGTTCATCCTTCAAGCCCAAATACTTTTTCGCCTTCTCGGACTGAACGCGGAGAGGCTCCAACTGCAGCTCCAGTTCAGATACCTTATCGCCGATACGCAGCAGATTATCCTCCGTTTTTTCCAGCTTCCGCTCGGTTTCTTCCTTGCGGTGACGGAATTTGGAAATACCTGCCGCTTCCTCAAAAATTTCACGGCGATCCGCGCTCTTCAGCGAAAGAATTTCATCAATTCTACCCTGGCCAATGTTGGAATAACCTTCTCTGCCAAGGCCCGTATCCATAAACATTTCGTTGATATCACGCAGGCGGGCAGATTGTCTGTTGATATAGTATTCCGAGTCGCCGGAGCGGTAATACCGCCGGGTGACCATCACCTCATCGGCATCGTAAGGCAGCGCGCGGTCCGCGTTATCCAAGGTCAGTGTGGCTTCCGCGAAACCCACGGCAGGCCGTTTCTGGGTGCCGCCAAAGATCACATCTTCCATTTTGGCGCCGCGCAATGTTTTGCTGCTCTGCTCGCCCATAACCCAGAGGATGGCATCGGAAATATTCGATTTACCGGAACCGTTGGGGCCGACGATGGCGGTAATATCATCGCCAAAACGGATCAGGGTTTTATCCGGAAAGGACTTAAAGCCCTGCACTTCCAAACTTTTCAGATACACAGCGTAAACCTCATTCGTAAAATGTAAAAATTAAATCAGTTTATTATACTGTGAAAAGCCAAAAATTGCAAGGATTTTATTAAAAAAAGCGCTTTGCATTTGCAACGATAAATGGTTGTTTACGTGATCAGCGACGCAGGCATCTTGCCTCCCTCTTAGAGGGAGGTGGCAGCCCGAAAGGGCTGACGGAGGGAGTGTCGCATCGAAATTAGGACACTCCCCCAGTCAGCTACGCTGACAGCCCCCTCTGGGAGGGGGCCAAGGGTGCGCCCATCCTTGAAATGGTAAACAACCATTTATCTTCCCAGCAAAAAGCCGGAAGGGGCTTCCCTTCCGGCTTTTCTGTATGACACCGATGAGGATTTCTTATGCCTATGCAGCATAAGAAATTCCCTCCCTGCTGCACAGCAGGGAGGGAACACTCAACCGAATATTTTTGTTTTTTTTACTGTCTACTTGACAGGGGGCACTTTAAAACCCCGGCGGCCGTTTCATTTTGTCAAAGGCGTGGGAAATTTAAGTACGCCCCTAAGCTTTTCTGTCTCTCCATTATCTATTGCACCGAGAGCAGTCTTCATCATTATACCACGGGAAATGATTACTATCAAACTTTAACTTTTCAGCATTGTATTTGGGATCTGTAACATCTTTTTCAACCCTACCCCAAGGATGGGCATGCCATCCTTCGGTGTTTTCAAAAACTACGCTCGATAAATTATCACACCAAGCAAATACGCCACCACACACACAATTCACACTGGCCGGGAATGTAACTGAAGTTAATCCATCGCAATATCCAAATGCATAGGATCCGATTTCCTTTACGCCCTCTCCGATGATTAAGTTTTTAAGGCTTTCGCAGCGATAAAACGCCCAGTCTGAAATTCTTTCTACCGTCCCAGGAATTGTTACGCTTTCTAATCCAATCCAACCGCTACAAAATCCAAACATATAACCGTATGCGTCTTTCGTCCCGCGCGGAATCTCCGTAATTCCATCCGGTATCACCAACTCAGTCAACAGTTTACCATCCACATATACATGATAGGCAGCTGGAGCCAAGATCCTGCAGGCTTGCGAAGTTAGCAATTTTGAAACATCACTGATACGGATTTCTCCGGTTTCTTCGCCGTAAGTGATCGTAATATTTTTACCAATTTTCACGGTAGCAAGCGCATCACAGCCTCCAAAAGCAGTTTCGTCAACACTCACCTCTTCGTTTAAGATTTCCACTTCATTCAAATTAGTGCAGCCCCCAAAAGCAACACGCTCAATCATTTCAACGCTTTTCCCAATCTTCAATTCCGTCAAGGCGGTGCAGCCCCCAAAAGCAAATTCGTTGATTTCCTTGACTCCATCGCCTATGACAACTTTTTGCAAACTGTCACAATCCGAAAACGCTCTGTTGTAAATAAATTCTACGCTATCCGGGATAATAATGCTGGTAATATTTTTGCAGCCCGAAAATGCGCTGCCACCAATAAAGGTGACACTCTTAGGAATCACAACACTCGTTAAATATGCGCAATCTTCGAAAGCACCCCCGGCTATACCCATAACCGGAAGATCCTTATAGGTCGCAGGAATCACAAGGTCTTTATCCAGATTGGTGCCCGGGCCCTCCACCTGATAATAGTAAATGCCTTTCTCATTATCCCGTTGTTTGTAAAAATCCAAACCACTTGCCGGTTCTGCGTTCACGGCCTCGCCCAGCTCCTTCTGACAATCGTTGCAGATGAGATATTCTTCACCCCAAAGGGTCTTTTCCTTGCACTTTTTGGTCTCGCCGCAGAAATCACATTCCGTCTCCGTGCCCAAAAGACCACTAACAACACCGCCATCACAAGCAGTTAGGCAAAGCGCAAACGCAAGCAACAGGATCACTATCAAACACGCTTTCTGTTTCATACCGTAGCCTCCGTTCTCTTTATATTGCTGCTCAGTCCTCCATTTCTGCTTCACAATCTTCACAGATCATGTACTCTTCATTGATGATCGTTGTGGTGGTACATTTTTTCTCTTCTCCGCAGAAGTCGCAAACAGCCGTTTTTGCGCAAGCGCTCAGCCCGACAAGCACCAGGATTATCAAGGTTGCAGCTACAAATCTCTTCATTTTCATTGTAAAGTCTCCTTTTCTACATATCTTTGGACAGTAATATTTGTCCAACTCTCATTATAGTCTTTTTTTCGACTATAGTCAAGAGAAAAATTACAATCTAATATAGAGTAAGTATTTCTTAGGAGGCACACAAATGATTTCCTATGCGCCTTTTTGGCAGACACTACGCGAATCTAACGAATCCACCTATACCCTTATCAAAAATCATCGCATTTCCAGTTCCACTATTGATAAGCTCCGCAAAAACAAGCCTCTGAATACCACCACCATCAACGACCTGTGCCGCATTCTCGGCTGTCGGGTAGAGGAAATCATGGAATATATCCACCACCCCCAGGATCAAATACTGTAACACGGCTTCTTCGTCGAAAGAAGCCGTGTTTTTTATTGCAAACAATAAAAGCCGGAAGGGGCTTCCCTTCCGGCTTTGTAATTAGATTTCATTCGGGAACATGGCTTCAATGGCTGCTCTGGCAGCATCCTGCTCCGCTCGCTTTTTGCTTTTGCCTTCGCCGGTGCCAATCACCTTGCCATTGAGGGAAACCTCCACCACAAAGCGTTTGTCGTGATCCGGGCCGCTTTCCCCGACCAGACGATAGGCCAATGTTTGATTCTTTTTCTGCTGCACCAGCTCCTGCAGACCGGTTTTATAGTCCACATTGCGCATTTTCCGCACCGGCACCTCCGTCAGCACAAAGGTGTTGATAAACTGCCGGGCGGCATCCATGCCGCCATCCAGAAAACAGGCCGCGATGACGCTTTCCACCGCATCGGCCAGGATGGAATCCCGGTTGCGTCCGCCGCCGGCTTCCTCGCCATGGCCCAGCAGCAGATGCCGACCCAGGCCGATCCGTTCCGCTGCCACAGCCAGCGCCTGCTCGCAAACCATGTCTGCCCGCATCCGGGTCAGTTCACCCTCGGGTCGGTCCGGGAAGTTGCGATAGAGATACTCCGCGGTCACCATACCCAAAATGGAGTCGCCCAAAAATTCCAGCCGCTCGTTTGACTTCAGGCTGTCATGCCAGCGTTCGTTGGCGTAGGAGGAATGGGATAATGCATTTTGCAGCAGGGTTATGTTCTTGAACTGATAGCCAATGGCCTTTTCCAGATCCTTAATCATCCTGTTTCTCCTCTGCCAACTGCTTCAAAGCCGTTTCCAGTTCGGCGGAGAAATCCGCCTCAGCCGCCTCCAGTGCCTGCTTCACCGCGTTGCGGAAGGCCAGCGCATCGGAAGAACCATGGGCCTTGATGACCGGCTTCTTGATGCCCAGGAACTGGGTGCCGCCGATTTCCCGGTAGTCCATCATCTTCATCACTTCATCCACACCGGGTTTGCAGAAGAGGTAACCGATTTTGGACAGGAAATTGCGCTTGAAGATTTTGTTCTTCATCAGGCTGCCCATGAAATAGGCGGTGCCTTCAATGGATTTCAGCAGCACATTGCCGGAGAAACCGTCGCAGACCACCACGTCCACCTCTCCCAGCAGAGTATCCCGGGCTTCGATGTTGCCGATAAAGTTCACAAGGCCTTTGTCGTGCGCGTTCGTCAGCATAGCATGGGCTTCCTTCTGCAGGGGCGTACCCTTGGTATCCTCGGTGCCGCTGTTCAAAAGGCCGACCCGGGGATTTTTGATACCCAGGCTCTTTTTCGCGTACAGGCTGCCCACAATGCCAAACTGCAGCAAAAATTCCGGCGTACACTCGGCATTGGCGCCGCAATCCAGCAAAATGGTCTTGCCGCCGGCTTTATTGGGCATAGCAGGTCCCATGGCCGCACGGCGAATGCCCTTGACCCGCTTGACGATCAGTGTCGCGCCGCTGAGCAGCGCGCCGGTGGAACCGGCGGAGATCATGGCGTCAGCCTGCCCTTCGCTCAGCAGGCGCAAGCCAACCACCATGGAGGATTCTTTCTTTTTGCGGCAGACATTGGCGGGGTCATCGTGCATATCCACCACATCAAGGGCGTGGACAATTTCAATTTCCCCGGGCAGGTTTTCGCAGCCACATTCCTTGGCTGCTGCGCGGATCTCCTCCTCACGACCCACCAGGATCACAGGGATTTTCCACATTTTGGCCGCTTCTATGGCACCCTGCACAGGTGCCTTGGGGGCATTGTCGCCGCCCATTGCGTCGATCAAAATCTTCATACGGCACCTCTTTCTTTCAGCTCATCAATCACAGCCAAAGCCCGGTTGGCGATGGCCAGATTTTTCTCTGCCTTCTTGCGAATTCTCTGCTCCAGCGGGGAAATGATGCTGAAATTGATATTCATGGGTTGGAAGTTTTCCACGGTGGTATCGCTAATGTACAGGCCCAACGCGCCGATGGCGGTGGTTTTGGGGAAATCGGGCAGTTGTTTGCCCTGCACCTTGGCCGCCATGGCCACAGCGGCCAAATAGCCGGAGGCGGTGGACTCCACATAGCCTTCCACACCGGTCATCTGGCCGGCAAAGGCGACCATGGGATTGCGCAAATCCGAATAGTAGCGGTCCAGCAGACCCGGGCTGCGGATAAAGGTATTACGGTGCATCACGCCGTAGCGGACAAACTCGGCGTTGGCAAGGGCGGGGATCATGGAAAATACCCGCTTCTGCTCGCCAAACTTCAGATGGGTCTGGAAGCCCACCATGTTGAAGATGGTTTTTTCGGCGTTGTCCTGCCGCAGCTGAACCACAGCATAGGGTTCCCGGCCGGTTTTGGGGTCGGTCAGGCCCACGGGCTTCAGCGGGCCATAGCGCAGAGTTTCAAAGCCCCGGGATGCCATGACTTCCACAGGCATACAGCCCTCAAATACATTGTTGTTTTCAAAGCCATGGACTTCCGCCGCTTCCGCGGAGAGCAATTCCTTCATAAAGGCTTCGTACTGCTCTTTATTCATGGCGCAATTGATATAGTCCGGTGTGCCCCGGTCATAGCGGCTCTGCCACCAGGCCTGCTCCATATCAATGGACTCGGCTGTGACCAGCGGTGCGGCGGCATCAAAGAAATGCAGATAGTCGGCACCGAAATAGCGGCCGATGGCGTCGGACAGGGCATCGCTGGTCAGCGGGCCGGAGGCGATAATCACAGGGCCTTCGGGAACCTCCGTCACTTCCTGTTCGATGACTGTAATATTGGGATGACTGCGGATTTTATCCGTTACCATTTGAGAAAAGCCGTAACGATCCACCGCAAGGCAGCCGCCGGCTTCCACACGGGTAGCATCGGCGCACTGGATAATGATGCTGTCCAGCCGCCGCAGTTCTTCTTTCAGCAGACCCACAGCATTCTCCAGCCGGTCGCCACGCAGCGAATTGGAGCAAACCAATTCCGCGAAGGTATCCGTATGATGGGCGGGCGATTTTTTGTGGGGCTTCATCTCATAAAGTTCCACCTGGATGCCCCGCTGAGCCAGCTGCCAGGCGGCTTCCGAGCCCGCCAGGCCGGCGCCGATCACTTTTACTTTTTCCATTAGCCTTCCCCTTTCTTTTTCCGGGTGGTCTTTCTGGTTGCCGTTTTCTTGGCAGCTTTCTCCTTCGCCGCCCCTTCTTCGGCGGTCTTTTTCTTATAATAGCCCCGCTTGTCTTCCGGCAGGAAGTTTTGACAGCTTTCATTGGTGCAGAAGGGCTTGTTGCGGCCTTTGCCTGCCCGCTTGAACATGGTATTGCCGCACACGGGACAGTCCTCCGCTGTGGGCACATCCCAGGTCATGAAGCCGCACTTGGCACCGGTTTCGCAGCCATAATAGGCATAACCGTTTTTGGACTTGCGCTTGAGAATACCGCTGCCGCATTTGGGACAGCGACCGGGCATACGCTCCACAATGGGCTTGGTGTTGGTACATTCCGGGAATCCGGGACAAGCCAGGAACTTTCCGAAGCGACCGATCTTGACCACCATGTTTTTTCCGCAAATTTCACAGATCTCGTCGGAAACTTCATCCGGGACCTTGATTCGGGTTCCTTCCAGCGCCGCTTCCGCATCCAGCATTTCCTGATGGAAGCCCCGATAGAATTCAGCCATCAGCGCCTTCCAGGGCTGTTTACCGGCTTCCACATCGTCCAGACGGTTTTCCATATTGGCGGTGAATTCCACATCGATAATATCCTGGAACCGCTCCATCATCAGCCCCGTCACCACTTCGCCCAGAGGCGTTGGCGCCAGACGCTTATCCTGCTTGACCACATATTCCCGGTCCTGGATGGTGGAAACAATAGACGCGTAGGTAGAGGGTCTGCCCACGCCTTTTTCTTCCATAGCCTTAACCAGAGCGGCCTCGCTATACCGGGCAGGCGGCTGCGTAAAGTGCTGCTCTTTTTTCAGGTCAGATAGGGTGGTCTTTTCACCCACCTGCAGATCCGGCAGCGCGGAGCCGGTGGATTCCTCATCCTCATCCTTCCCTGCTTCGTATACCGCCATGAAACCGGTGAAACGCAAATTCTGGTGGCTGGAACGAAAAACATGGCCGCCGCACTCGGTGTCAATGGACACCGTATCGTACACGGCATTTGCCATCTGGGAAGCCAGAAAACGGCTCCAGATCAGCTTGTACAGCCGGTACTGCTCACCCGTCAGGCTGCCTCGAATGGACTCGGGATCCAGGGACACCCGGGTGGGCCGGATGGCTTCGTGGGCATCCTGGGCATTGCCTTTGCTCTTAAACACATGGGGCTGGCCGTAGTAATAAGCCGTGCCGTAACGCTGCTTAATGAAATCCGCCGCCTCCGCCAGGGCCTCGGGCGCGATTCGCAGGGCGGCGGTACGCATATAGGTGGTCAAACCCAGGGCGCCCTCACCGGCTACGTCCACGCCTTCATACAGCTGCTGAGCAATCGCCATAGCCCGCTTGGGCGTCATATTCAGCTTCAAAGAGGCTTCCTGCTGCAGGGTGGAAGTGGTGAAAGGTGGCGGCGCGGAGCGCTTCTTTTCGCCCTTTTTCACATTGGTGACAGTAAATTCCTTGCCGGTAATATCTCGGATTACCCCGTCCACCTGTTCTTCCTTTTCCAGTTCGATCTTCTTTTCCGCGCCATGGTAACGGGCCACAAATCTGCCGGGCTTACCGACGCGATCCAATGTTACATCCAGGGACCAATACTCCCGGGGCACAAATGCCCGGATCTCATTCTCCCTGTCCACCACCAGTCGGGTCGCAACACTTTGGACGCGGCCGGCAGACAGGCCCCGGCGTACCTTTTTCCACAGCAAGGGGGAAAGCTGGTAGCCCACCACCCTGTCCAGAATACGGCGTGCCTGCTGGGCATCCACCAAGTCCTGATCAATGGCTCTGGGCTGCGCGATGGCCTCCGTGACCACCTTTTGGGTGATGGCATTGAAGGCTACACGGCGGGTTTTTTCATCCGGCAGATTCAGCAGTTCCTTCAAGTGCCAGGAAATGGCCTCGCCCTCCCGGTCAGGGTCCGTCGCCAGATATACGATTTGGGCGGCAGATGCATCGCTTCGCAGTTCGTCGATCAGCTTTTCCTTGCCGGGCACAGGGATATATTCCGGGTCAAAATTCTGAAGATCCACACCCATGACACTCTTGGGCAGATCCCGCAGATGACCCATGCTTGCCTTGACCGCATAGTCAGGGCCCAAATATTTACCAATAGTCTTCGCCTTGGAAGGCGACTCTACAATGACAAGATAGGGTTTGTTTGCCATGTCATTTCTCCGATCTTAAAATTACTTTCCCCTTTTCAGTTCCACCCGTTTTCCGGGCAGCCGGGTAATCACGCCCTTTACCTCCAGCATGGTCAGCCCAGCCAGCACGGTACCGGCAGGAGCTTCCATTCCGGCGATAATCTCATCCACCAACGACACATTCTGCCGCAGCAGCTGAACGATTTTCTCTTCCCCTTCCGAAAGGGGCGGACAGGTTTCTTCAGCGTCAATATACGGTGACGCGGGCGCATTGTCAATCTCTTTTTTCTGCTTCTGTTTGGTTTTCTTCAAAATTCGGGGATTTTCCGCCACTTTCGGCAAAGGTTTCTCCGATTCCAGGCGGACACGCTCCACTTCATCGGCATAGGCCATCTGTCGGCTTGCGGTTCTATGGTTTTGTATCTTCCCCGGGAACTGAGCTTCATATTCGCTGAGCACATCCCAGCCGGAGCTGACAGGAATACCGCCGTCACGCAGCAAGGCGTTACTGCCTTTACAGCTGGCCACATCAATGTTTCCCGGCACCACAAATACATCCCGACCCTGATCCGCCGCCTGGTGGGCGGTGATCAGCGCGCCGCTTCTTTCCGGCGCCTCCACCACCAAAACGCCGCAGCTCAGGCCGCTGATGATCCGGTTGCGCCTGGGAAAATTCCATTTGGCCGGCGGCGTACCGGGTGGGAATTCTGTCAGCAGGCAGCCCTGCCGCTCCACATCCGCAAACAGCAACCGATTCGACAGCGGATAGACAATATCCGCGCCGCAGCCCAGCACACCCACCACCGGCATATCCTCTGTCAGCGCGCCACGCATGGCCATGCCGTCAATGCCGTAAGCCATTCCGGACACCACAATACCGCCGCAGGCGGCAATCTGGCTGCCAAGACGTTTGGCTGTGGTAAGTCCGTAAGCGGTGGCATCCCGGGTTCCTACCACCGCGATCAGCGGCAGACTGTCAAATTCCGGCAAACGACCTTTGTAATAGAGGATCACCGGCGGATCGGAAATGGCTTTCAGCCGGGCCGGATACGCCGCGTCTCGCCAGGTAAGGATGTGGATCTTCTTTTTGGCGCACTGGCCCAGAATTTCTTCTGCCTGAGTCAAGTTTTTATCCTGCAGAGCCTCCACCGCTTCGGCGCCGAGCCCATCCACACAGGAAAAAGCATTTCCATCGGCAAAATAGATATCCTCCGCATCCTGAAAATGCTGCAGAATTTCCGCTCTTGCCCGGTCGGACACATGGGGCCGGGTAGAGAACCATATCCAATGAATCAGCATTTTCCTTCCTTCTTTCTATAGGCTGAGAGGACTCGAACCCAAACAGGTTTTCGGATGCCTGCATTCCCCAATTCATCAGAAAATCCCTTGATTATACACAAAGTATAAATCTTCGTGATTTTCTTCGCCTTGGAAAATGCAGACGGCCGAAAACTGCAATGCACCTCTCAGCGAGCAATTTTTGATTGATTTTTGGCTTAGATGCCGCAGCCTTGCTGGCGCAAGGCAAGAAAGATAAGGCAAAAAGCGGCAAAAGGGCCGCTGAGAGGCTGTTTGGGTTCGAGCCCACTCAGCCTACACTTGCTGCATCTGCCACATGACGATGGCCGCGGCGATGCCGGCGTTGAGGGACTCGCAGTTGGGCTGCATGGGGATGATCAGCTCCCCGTCGGCATTTTGCAGAATTTCCTGCCGGACGCCCCTGCCTTCACTGCCGATGACCACTGCCATTTCCATGACTTTGGCGTGACGGATATCCGACGCCCTGTCCGAAAGGGCCGTCACCGCAACGGGGATTCCGGCAGCGGAAAGCGTCTTTTCCGCGATTTCCCAAGTAGTCTGCACCACCGGCGTGCGGAACACCGCGCCCATGGACGCACGAACCACCTTGTGGCTGTAGGGATCGGCACAGCCTTCCAACAGCGCCACCGGAACATTCAGCGCATCAGCGGTACGCAGGATGGTACCCAAATTGCCGGGGTCCTGTATGCCGTCAAGAAGGAGCATGGGCGCTTTGGGCAAAAAATCGGTTTTCTCCGGCAGGCGGCATACAAACACCGCGCCCTGGGGCGACTCCATGGGAGAAACGGAAGCCATGACATCCTCCGGAACCCGAAGAACGCGCACAGAATCCGGCGTTTCCGCTTCCACGCCGTCAGACAGGATCACCGTTTCCAGCCCCGGCCAAAAACGAATCGCTTCGGCAAGCAGTTTGGTGCCGTCCGCCACAAAAAGGCCGGCATTTTCCCGTTCTTTCCGGGACGACAGCAGTTTTCTGACCTGCTGCAGCGTGGCATTTTTCCGGGATGTGATTCGTTCTTCCATCATACACATTTTCACCTCATTCAGGGTATACTTCCACATATTACATTATAGTATAACAAATCCCGGTATTTTTTGCAAGTATATAAATCTGTTGTTTACTTTCCCGCTGGCCTATGGTATAATTTTGTAAAAAATAAGGGGAGGATCTATATGGCAAATCAAGAAACCTGGTCCGGAAAAATCGGCCGCAAGCTGATCAAAAAGCAGCGGATCATCGATGTGGCCGCAGGCCGTGAGAAAGCGGATCTGGTGCTGAAAAACGCCACCTATGTGGATGTGTTCTCCGGCGAACTGGCCACCGACGACATTGCGGTTTGCGAAGGTCTAATTGTGGGTCTGGGCAGCTACAGCGGCGAAACCGAGGTGGATATGACCGGATTTGTGGTATGCCCCGGCTTTCTGGATGCCCATATCCATTTGGAATCCAGCCTGGTCAGCCCTGCGGAATTTGCCCGGGCAGTGCTGCCCCACGGCACCACCACCGTCATCACCGATCCCCACGAAATTACCAATGTTATGGGCATCGACGGCATTGACTATATGCTCTCAGCCACGGAGGAACTGCCGGTGGATGTGCGGTTTATGATTCCCTCCTGCGTACCGGCCTCTCCCCTGGACGAAAGCGGTGCCAACCTGGATTACCGGGATATTGACAGCTTTTTTCAGCATCCCCGGGTACAGGGTCTGGCGGAAATGATGAATTTCCCCGGTGTGATCAGCGGCGATTCCGCCACCGTATCCAAAATCGTGGCTTCCCAGGCTCACCACAAAAAAATCGACGGCCATGCTCCGGGCATCACCGGCAATGACCTGAATGCTTACATTGCCGCGGGCGTCTATTCCGACCACGAATGTTCGGATCCGGAAGATGCCCTGGCCAAGTTGAAGCGGGGTCAGTTTATTATGATCCGGGAAGGCACCGCCGCCCGAAATCTGGAAGCGCTGATGCCTTTGATCCGCTCAGAAAAACTGTTTGACCGCTGTATGTTCTGCACCGACGACAAACATCCCAATGATCTGCTGGAAAAAGGGCATATCGACTATATTTGCCGGGAGGCAGTCCGTTTGGGCGCCGATCCCATTCGAACCGTGCAGGTGGCCTGCCTCCACGCGGCGCGCTACTTCCTGCTGAATAACCGCGGTGCCATTGCGCCGGGGTATCTGGCGGATTTTGCCATTGTGGACGATCTCACCGATTTCCATGTGCGAACTGTTTACAAAAAAGGTGTCCGGGTGTATCACGAAGGCGTAGTGGCAGATTTCCCCTTACCCGAGATTCCGGATTATCTGGAGAAAGCGGCCCACAACACCTTCCATCTGCCCCATCTGCGCCCGGAAGATTTTGCCGAAAAACGCCGCAAGGCTGTCATTGGCATGGTAGACGGTCAAATCATCACGGAAGACCTGGGCTATGCCGAAGCTGTGGATATCCAGCGGGATATCCTGAAGATCGCCGTGGTGGAACGGCACAAGCATACAGGCCATATCGGTCTGGGTTATCTCCATGGTTACGGCATGAAAGCCGGCGCCGTGGCCACCTCCGTGGCTCACGACAGCCACAACATCATCTGTGTCGGCTGCAACGATTCGGACATGGCCTTTGCCGTCAACCGCATCGCGGAAAACAAGGGCGGAATCGTTGTGGCACGGGACGGTCAGGTGGTAGCGGAATTGCCCCTGGAGATTGCCGGCATTATGAGCGGCAGGCCGCTGACACAGGTCAACGACCTGCTGGAAAACGCAAAAGCCGCCGCCCACAGCCTGGGGGTGAACCGGGGCATCGACCCATTTATGACGCTATCGTTTATGGCTTTGCCTGTGATTCCCACCTTGCGGCTGACCACCCGGGGCGTCATAGATGTGGCAACCCAGCAATATGTGTAAAACGGAAAGGAACCTTCTTTCGAAGGTTCCTTTTTCTTATAGTTTTCGGGCTTTATACAGCTTATACATTTCCTCCGTGGCCAGCCGCAGCTTGGCAACGGAAACGCCCTCCGTTTGCGGGAAGCAGAAATAATGCACTTCCTTGTCACCAATGCAAATGCAGTCGGCAATCTCATACCAGTAGTAATCAGCGTACAGACTGAAGCAGGATTGAGGCTTCTGGGCATAGTCCAGCTTTCCATCGCAGCCGGTAAGCCGGAAACCTTGATTATCATGGGTCAGCCGTCCCTCGCCCACCATGTAAATCGCTTTATAATCCACCTGCATGGCAATCTTCACCGGGCAATCCAGCTTATAGGAGCCTTCCAGAATTTCCCGGCGCACCTGGTCCCGCTCCCAGCGGAACCAATCGGGGATATGGGAGATTTCCGTTTCGCCGTCAAGCGCTGCCATTTGACCGGAAGGTGTCAGTTCCCATTTTTTCCCGCATTGGCCGCAGGTCAACATGGTTCCTCTGCCTTCCATGTTTCCTTCACCGCCACAATGGGGACATTTGTAGAGGATGCGGTGCAGGCCATCAGCCCGGAATGGCTGATGGATTTCGATGTTATTTTCCTTTTGCCATGCAAAATGGTCAAATCCGAAGGCAGCCTCCACCCCATCGGACAGTTCCTGTACGCTCAGCTCCCGCACCTGCTCCCGGGAAAACAGTACCCGGGCAACGGCGGACACCTTCTGATCCTTGCGGATCTGCAGCTCATTGTACAATGGATTCCGGGCGAAAATGCCTTTTGTTTCGATCATCACCACCGGTACATCCAGCTTTTTCAGCAGCACACCCATTTTTCGGGGAAGGCTGGTGGCAGTACCGTCAAAGCTGTAGCCGGCCTCAGGGTACATCAGTACGCTGGTTTTCATGGTTTTCAGGCAATACTCCATGTCCTGCACCAGCCGCAGATCTGTGACAAACTTCTGGGTGGGGATGCAGCCTATGGCGCGCATCAGCCACTCCATCAGGCCAAACAAACCGATAAAGCCATCGTTGGAGCAGACAATATTCAGCTTTCTGGGGTAGAGAATCCGATAAGCGATCTCCATATCCAAAAAACAGGTGTGATTCATCAAAATCAAACAGGGCTCGTTTTTGTCCAGCCGTTCCAGATCTTCCGCATCATACCGGAAACCGCTGCCCATTAAGCCGAAAACAGTGAGAATTCGAATCAGCGTTCGCCAAAACAAATTGGCTTCCCTGGGCTTTTTGTAGGCGGGTCTGGGCAGCGCCATAACGGTTTCATAGTCCAGATGCTTGATGGTGGTTTTCATATGACTGCTCCTTTGCAAAAATGTTCACACTTTGTTCACTATTCTACCATTTCCGACCCCCATTGTCAATTACAGATCGGATACAAAAAGGGTCGATGCCCGGCATCGACCCTTTCATCTGTTAAATTCCAAGAAACTCCATGAATTTGGGGATCTGCTTTTCCCAGGAGCTTTCATTATGCACACCGCCGGGAACAATCTGCAGCATCACATTGACCCGACGGGTCAGCAGCATCCGGGCCACCGCGATCAGCGATTCGGAAGAGGTGGCATGGTTCGGCAGCTCCAGGCTTCCATAGTTGATGTAAACCGCGCTGTCGGTATCCAGCGTGGCATTGGTAACGATGTCCAGCACCTTATCCTTGGACATCCAGAAGCTGGGAGATACACAGGCCGCCTTTTTGAATACATGGTTGTAATCGCACACCCCGTACAGCGCCATCAGGCCACCCATGGAGGAACCGGCCAAACTGGTGTGATCCCGGTCTGTCAGAACGGGGAAATTGGCATCGATATAGGGCTTCAGCGTGCCTACCATCCATTCCATATAGGTCTTGCCGTGTCCCGACACCGGGCCCACATCCGGGAACTCGAAGTCCACGGGAGAGTATTCCTCCAGACGTTTATGGCCTTCATGGTTACATTCCACAGCAACAATGATCAGATCTTTTTTGCAGCCATCCAGGTACTCACTCATGCCCCAGGATTTACCGTAAGTGGCATGGGTATCGAAGAACACATTATGGCCGTCGAACATATACATGACGGGATACCGTTTGCCGGACGTCTGATAGTCCTCCGGCAAGTATACATACACCAGCCGCTCCGCGTCACCCGAAAGTTCCGGGATGGTTACTTTCCACTGCTTGATCATTGATTATCCTCCCAAAAGGGGAACTCTACCCGATTTTCTCTAGTATAGTAATTTTTCTTCCCTTCGTCAATTCACATAGAAGTCAATTCTTTTTGCCTTCGGCCCATCATTTTTTTGCAATTTGTACAGAAAAAAGAAAGGGCATCGGAAGATGCCCTTTCGCAGCCTGTCAAAAAACTTGTTTTTTTGACAGGCTGACAGAGGTCAAGAAAGGCCCAAAGACAAGCAAACCAAAGGCGTCGGCGTACATGGGTACGGTAGTCCTTTGGTTTGCGTAGTAAGGCAAAACCCTTGCGAAGCAAGCATTTTATCTGTTTTCGATGGCTCCGCTTTGCATGCATCACGGAAGTGTACAGAAAGGAAAGAGTCCCAAATCGTCAAGCATGGTTTTGGCGGTTTGGGACTTTTTTGACACTCTGAGAAGGGCATCCGAAGATACCCTTTCCACTGTTACTCTTGGGGACGCTCATCCAGGGTCACGCTCAGCAGCAACTCCTCGCCGCTGCGCCAAACCTTGACCGTAATGGTTTCCCCTGCTTCAAACTTGCGAAGCGCCCGGCTTAAATCGCCGGTGTTGGTGATCTCGTGACCGCCCAGCTCCACAATGATATCCTTACTCTGCATACCTGCCGCCTGGGCGCAATAGCCCGGCATGACCTCAGCGATGTATACACCCACAGGGAATCCGTAGTAATTGGCCGTTGCCGCATCCACATCGGTTACATAAACACCCAAATAGGCGCTTCTGACATAGCCGTAGACCAGAAGATCATCCAAAATGCCCTTCACATCATCCACAGGGATGGCAAAGCTGATGCCCTCAATGGATGCGCCGCTGGAAGTGGTGCCGGAATACTTGGCCGTAGTAATGCCAATGACCTCTCCCCGGGCATTGAACAGCGGTCCGCCGGAATTGCCGGAGTTGATGGCCACATCGGTCTGCAGCATATTGATGACCGTGCCATCGGTATTCACATTCCGATCCATACCGCTGATATAGCCCACGGTCAGGCTGGAAGACAGTTCACCCAGCGCATTACCGATGGCTACCACCTGGTCGCCCACCTGCATACCAGCGCTGGAGCCGATCGTCACAGGATCCAATCCGGTGGCCTGCACTTTGATCAGCGCCACATCGTTGGTAGCATCGGAGCCGATAAGCTGCGCCTTATATACGGTGGCGTCTGCCATAGTAACGGAAATGGTGGTGGCGCCATCCACCACATGATGGTTGGTGATGATATAACCATCTTCTGTCCAGACGAATCCGGTGCCTGCAGAAGTGCCGGATTCCAGCATACAGGTCAGCACCACCACACTATTGACGTTTTGATTGTAAATCTGGCCGGCAGTTAAGGTTTCACCCGGCGTTTCCAATGTGCCTCCGCTGATGCCGGTGTTGTCGCCGGCATCCCGGATCTGATCCTCCAGCGCGGCAACCTTCTCGTCCAGATAGTCCATCATCTGGTTGTATTTATGATTCCAGAACCAGCTGGTGATACCCGCGGTCACACCGGAGCTGAGCACTACCAGTGCGATAGCCGCGATCACAGCCGCCGTACCCTTAAGAATCTTTTTTCCATAGTGTTTCTTTTCCTTGGGCGGCTGGGGCGGGGTCACCGGTGCCTGATAGGGCTGATAAGCCTGATATGGCTGATAATTCTGATAGGGATGATAGGTGGCGTAAGGTGTGCTGGAAAAGGGCGTTTCCCTGTAGCCTACGCCTGCGCCGTGATAGTAGCCGCTGGGCTGTTGCTCAAAATCGGACTGTGCGCTGGCTTCCCGGGCATTTTCCTCCTGCGCCTTGGGTTCCTGGTCAGCGGGTTCCTGAGGTTCTGCCTCCGGCTGTTGAAATTGTTCATTCTCAAAGGGTTCCATATGGTTTCCTCCTCGGAATATGTTTTCTGTTATTGTAAGATGGTTTTATGAAAATTTCATGTATATCCACAAAACAATTTGCAAATTCAGCATACATACAGTTAGAATACCCGCAAATGCCACCGCCGTCAAGCATAAAAATTGCGGCGGTATACACCGCCGCTCAGTCTGTCAAAAAACTTGTTTTTGACAGACTGGCAGAGGTCAAGGAAGGCCCAAAGACAAGCAAACCAAAGGCGTCGGCGTACATGGGTACGGTAGTCCTTTGGTTTGCGCTGGAAGGCAAAACCCTTGCGAAGCAAGCCATTTCCTGGCTTTGGGGATTTTTTGTCAGTTGCTGTTATGGATATTTCCATAACAGGAAATGGCCCAAACCGCTACACTTGGTTTTGTCGGTTTGGGCCTTTTTTTGACACTCTAAGCGGCGGCATCCGCCGCCGCTGACGCGTCTTACTTCTTCCGGAAGGACTTGCAATCGGTGCACTGATCCATGGTGGGGTTCATTTCGTGGGTACCTACCAGGATGCGGTCCAAAGAGCAGTAGTTTTCGGTGTCGCAATGGTAAGCGCACTGCTTGACAGTACACTCGATGCACTTATTGGCATGATTGTTCATGGTCTGTTCCTCCTTCTTTTGAATTACGAAACTAGTTTGCTCGTTTTTCAGAAATCCATACACTTTGGTTGCAATTTGGATGTTTTTGTGATAAGATATTGATAAGATAAATTGTTGTTTACACTACGATGGTGCCGTAGGGTGTATGTGTAAACAACAATTTACATCAGTTAAGGAGGGCCTTTGTATGGCTAAGATCGCACCTTCCATTCTTTCCGCAGACTTTGCGAATCTGGAGCGGGACATCCGAAACATTGAAGACAATGGCGCGGACTTTGTCCATGTGGACATAATGGACGGCATTTTCGTGCCCAATATTTCCATCGGCATCCCGGTGGTCAAGGCCATTCGCCCGGTGACCAAACTGCCCCTGGATGTGCATCTGATGATCGACCGGCCCATCCGCTATGTGGAAGAATTTGTCAAGGCCGGCGCGGATTTTGTCACCATCCATGTGGAAGCCGACCAGCCCCAAAACACCCTGGAGGCTCTGGACAAGATCCATGCCCTGGGCTGCAAAGCCGGCATCGTGCTCAAGCCCAAAACCCCCGCGGAGGCCGCCATCCCCTATCTGGAGAAGTGCGACATGATCCTCGTTATGACCGTAGAGCCAGGCTTCGGCGGTCAGAGCTTTATGGCGGATATGATGCCGAAAGTCGCCCAGCTGAAAGAGTGGATGGACGACATCAACCCCGACTGCCTCATTGAAGTGGACGGCGGCGTGGACAGCAGGACCCACGCGGTGTGCAAGGAAGCAGGCGCCAATGTGCTGGTTGCCGGCTCCGCCTATTTCAAGGCAACCGACCGGGCAGAATTTGTGAAACTGGTTCAATCTTAACGAATTGTGGGAGGGGCACTGCCCCTCCCCTGTTTTTTGTCCATTATCACCAATCTGCCCCGTAAAAGTTTATGGATTTCGTCACAGCGATAATTGACATTTTTCTATCTTTCCATTATAATATTCGCGGAAATTAATGGGCGAAGGATATTCGCCTTCAACA
Organism: Faecousia sp.; assembly: GCA_045595885.1. GTDB lineage: Bacteria > Bacillota > Clostridia > Oscillospirales > Oscillospiraceae > Faecousia. The sequence continues at coordinate 25,717 of JAZOBI010000076.1, forward strand.
AGAAAGGAAAATTGCCATGATTTACAGCACTGAAGTACAGCATATGTGTACCGTGGCCAAGGGCGCCTATCACGGCCCCGCTCCCATTCCCGAAGAGGGCAAGTGGGTGCAGGTCAAGGAAATTAAGGATGTCAGCGGTTTTACCCACGGCATCGGCTGGTGCGCTCCTCAGCAGGGCTGCTGCAAGCTGACCCTGAACGTGAAGGAAGGCATCATTGAGGAGGCTCTGGTAGAAACCCTGGGCTGCTCCGGCATGACCCACTCCGCCGCTATGGCTTCCGAAATTCTGATCGGCAAGACCCTGCTGGAAGCTCTGAACACCGACCTGGTGTGCGACGCCATCAATACCGCTATGCGGGAACTGTTCCTGCAGATCGTTTACGGCCGCAGCCAGTCCGCTTTCTCTGAGGATGGTCTGGCCATCGGCGCTTCTCTGGAAGACCTGGGCAAGGGTCTGCGCAGCCAGGTGGGTACCATGTTCGCCACCAGAGTCAAGGGCCCCCGTTATCTGGAGATGGCTGAGGGTTATGTTACCCGCTGCGCTCTGGATGAGAACGACCTGATCATCGGCTACGAGTTCATCAATCTGGGTCGCATGATGGATATGATCAAAAAGGGCATCGATGCTAACGAGGCTCTGGAAAAGGCCAAGGGTTCCTACGGCCGTTTCGCAGGCGCTGCCAAGTACATCGACCCCAGACACGAATAAGAGGAGGGCACAAAAATGGCTTTGTTTGAAGGTTACGAAAGAAAAATCGACAAAATCAACGGTGTCCTGGCTCAATATGGCCTGAACTCTGTGGAAGAGTGCCGCGACATCTGCACCGCTAAGGGTTTTGACCCCTATGAAATCGTCAAGGGCATCCAGCCCATCGCTTTCGAGGACGTGGCATGGGCCTACTGCGTGGGCGCTGCCATCGCTCGGAAGAAGGGCGCCACCAAGGCTGCTGAGGCTGCCGAAGCCATCGGCATCGGCCTGCAGGCTTTCTGCATTCCCGGCTCCGTGGCTGAGGACCGCAAGGTCGGTCTGGGTCATGGCAATCTGGGCGCTATGCTGCTGCGGGACGAAACCAAGTGCTTCGCTTTCCTGGCCGGCCACGAGTCCTTCGCCGCCGCCGAAGGCGCCATCGGCATCGCCCGCAGCGCCAACAAGGCTCGTAAGGAGCCCCTGCGGGTTATTCTGAACGGCCTGGGCAAGGACGCCGCCCAGATCATCTCCCGTATCAACGGCTTCACCTATGTCAGAACCCAGTTCGATTACTACACCGGTGAGCTGAAGATCGTCGAGCGGATCCCCTACTCCACCGGCGAGCGGGCTGCCGTCAACTGCTATGGCTGTGACGATGTCCGCGAGGGCGTTGCTGTCATGCGTTACGAGGGCGTTGACGTTTCCATCACCGGCAACTCCACCAACCCCACCCGATTCCAGCATCCCGTTGCCGGCACTTACAAGAAAGAGTGCATGGAAACCGGCCGCAAGTATTTCTCCGTGGCTTCCGGCGGCGGTACCGGCCGTACCCTGCATCCCGACAACATGGCTGCAGGTCCTGCTTCCTACGGCATGACCGACACCATGGGCCGTATGCACGGTGACGCGCAGTTCGCAGGTTCCTCCTCCGTCCCCGCCCACGTGGAAATGATGGGCTTCCTGGGCGCAGGCAACAACCCCATGGTCGGCATGACTGTTTCTGTCGCTGTTGCTGTTGAGGAAAGCTGCAAGTAAGATTATCTTACAACCTACCATATCCCGGCTCAATCGAGCCGGGATATTTTCTTCCGACCATGGTAATGTGGCAATCTGCAAAGCAGATTGCGGATTTGAGTCGCAACGCACAGCATTGCTCCCCCTGTTGCGGTGCCCGGCAGCCGCTTCGCCTGGCAAAGCAGGCTTGCGTCTTGCCGACCGCTGCCACTCGCTCGCCTCCCTTCATCCGCCGCAGGCGGCGGTCGGCTTGCTCCCCCATGGTCGGCATGACCGTCTCCGTGGCTGTTGCTGTTGAGGAAAGCTGCAAGTAAGAATTCAATCATAAGACCTCTGAGCCGCTGTGGTTCAGAGGTCTTTTGCATATATTTCAGAACGATAAATGGTTGTTTACAAATAACTGCGGCAAAGGTTTAGCAGGGTTTCCTTGGGAGATGGTAATTGGGTGTCCCGGTCTGACAGAATACGGCAGATGGTCAGCAGCGCATCCGGCGGCAAATCCCCTCTGCCCTCACACTCCTCACGAAGCACCGCTTTCAGCTGTGATGTGCTGAGCATTTCCAAGTATTCTTGCAAGGATGCCATAATCATTCCTCCATTATTTTTTGTACCCATAATCTGTAATCGATACTGAATATCTGTCACATTCTTAATTATATCTAATTTGGATATAAAATCAACCATAAAGAGATTTATTATCTAAATTAGATATTGGAGTGTGCGTTATGGCTAGTAAGAAATTCCTACTTGATGGCAACATCATCGCCGATCGGGTTCGTTTGGGTCGCGCTATGCAAAAGCCGCCTATGAAACAGGAGGACTTGGCGCGGGAGATTAACCTCATGGGCATGGAGATCACGCCCCTGATCATTTCCCGCATTGAAAAGAACCAGCGCCATGTCTGCGACGGCGAACTGGTCATGATCGCCAAAGCGCTGCACGTGAGCCTGGATTGGCTCTGCGGTCTGGACGACCATCCATAATACCCATTTGCCTCCGTATGGATCTCACACGGAGGGCTTTGGCAAAATTATCCCTTTGTTTGGCCAACTTTCCTTGACAAATCACCAAATATCATCCATAATGTACACAGTTATGAGAAAGAGAGGGAGTCTAATGGAAAACAAATCCAAACTCAAAAAGGAACTGGGCGTATCCGCCGCCATGGCCTTGGTGGTAGGCTGCGTCATTGGTGCCGGTGTATTCTTTAAGCCCGCATCCATTTTTGCTCAAACCGGCGGCGCGCCGGGTATGGGTATGCTGGCATGGATTGTCGGCGGCATTGCAAGCTTGCTGGGTGCGCTGACCTTTGCAGAACTGGCGGTCTTGATCCCCAGAACCGGTGGCATGGTGGCCTACATCAATGATGCCTTTAATGAACCGGTGGCCTTTATGGCCGGCTGGATGCAGACGGTTATTTTTTATCCCGCATTTTTGGCAGGCTACGGCATCACCATTGGCAACGAGCTTACTGCACTATTGGGTCTCGGCTCAGCTTTCCAGCTGCCTATTGCCATAGCCCTCATTATTCTGCTGATCGGCGCCAATTCCCTTGGCTCCAAAGCGGCCGGCAATATTCAGCTGGTTTCCACCATCTGCAAGCTGATCCCGTTGGTTCTTTTAATGGTGTTCGGCTTCATTCTCGGCTCTGGTGATAACCCTGTTTTCACGCCTATGGTGGGTGAAGGCAAGAGCACCGGCGCTGTATTGGGTTCCACATTGCTGGCAGTTCTGTTCGCCTTCGAAGGCTGGACCAATGTAGGCGCCATTGCCGGCGAAATGAAAAATCCCGGCCGGGATATGCCCCGGGCTATTGTTGGCGGCGTATCCATCATTATGGCTGTGTATTTTATCATCAACCTGGCGATGCTGTGGGTATTGCCCGCGGATGAGATCGCTGCCTTGAACTATGAGGGCGCCCCCTCTGTTGCTTCCGTTGCCGCTACGATGATGTTTGGTGACATTGGTGGCACGCTGGTCACCGTAGGTATCATCATCTCCGTCATCGGCGCTGCCAACGGTTTCCTGCTGTCCGGTTCCCGCGTATCTTACCATCTGGCTGTCTACGATACACTGCCCTGGAGCAAGCATCTGGCCAAGCTGAACAGCCGCCAGGTTCCCACCAACTCCATCATGCTCATCGGTGTCATTGCCATCCTTTACTGCTTCATCGGCAGACTGAATCTCATTGACGGCATGACCACCTTCGATTTGCTGACCAATCTGGCAGTATTCTCCTGCTGGATCTTCTACACCCTCACCTTCGCCTGCGTCATCCGCCTGAGAAAAATCCTGCCTAACGCTGAGCGCAAGTACAAGGTTCCGCTGTACCCCGTGGTTCCCATTCTGGCCATCGTCAGCGGTCTGTATGTTGTGGTGAGCCAGTTGTTCCTGTCCGGATTGCAGACTACCATCATTTCCCTGTGCTCCATTGCCATTACTGTGCTGGGTCTGCCCGTGTATCTGGTGATGCGGAAAAAGAGTACGCAATAAATCCCATTATTCCCTTCGCCCTCTGCGCCACCGGTGCGGAGGGCGTTTTCTGTTCCTTTTTGCCAAAAATAACTTGACGAACGGGATGCCTTTCGTGTATAATTTCATAGATCACATTACTGCATAAAGGGTGGGTACTGCCTATGAGTCCTTTGAATCCATTTAAGAAGAGAGTTAAGCTGGAAAACCCCATTGGCCTGAAAAGAGCGGTTGGCGTGGAAGTATTCGTCTTCCTGGCGCTGTTCCTGGGCTTCTTTATCGCCATGTGCACCAAAATGGGCACGGTCAATATGTTCAACACCATGATGAACACCGCTTTTGACCTGCTGTTGAACACCTGCTTCTACATCATGGCAATCGCCGTCCTGGCCGGTGCTATTTCCGCCCTGTTTTCTGAGTTTGGCGTCATCAGCCTGCTCAACAAGTTTCTTTCTCCTGTCATCAAGGTGGTCTACGGTCTGCCCGGTGCCAGCGCCGTGGGCGTGTTTACCACCTATCTTTCCGACAATCCTGCCATTTTGACCCTGGCACACGACAACACCTTCCGCCGCTATTTCAAGCGCTATCAGTTGCCGGCACTGTGCAATATCGGTACCGCTTTTGGCATGGGTCTGATCATTACCACCTTCATGGCCAGTCTGAAATCCCCCAGCGGCGAAAGCTTCGGCCTGGCAGTGCTGGTTGGTAACCTGGGCGCCATTGTGGGCAGTGTTGTTTCCACCCGCCTGATGCTTCGGAAGACCGCCAAGATCTTCGGCAAGGAGGCTGACTGTGAGCTGGAAGGCGAAGTGGAAGAAATCGACATCGCAAAGTACCGCAAGGTTCGCAAGGGCAGCACCGGCACCCGTTTCCTGGATGCCCTGCTGGAAGGCGGCAAGAGCGGCGTGGATATGGGTATGGCCATTATTCCCGGCGTACTGATCATCTGCACCATCATTATGATGCTGACCAACGGCGCCCCCGAGGGCGGCTACACCGGCGCGGCCTATGAAGGCGTAGGCGTTCTGCCCTGGATCGGCGATAAGCTCAGCTTTATTCTGCAGCCCCTGTTCGGCTTCCAGAGCAGCGAGGCCATCGCAGTGCCCATCACCGCATTGGGCGCTGCCGGCGCGGCCATTACCGTCGCTGAAAACCTGGTCATGAGCAGCCTTGCCAATGCCCACGACATTGCCGTATTCACCGCCATGTGTATGTGCTGGAGCGGCTACCTCAGCACCCACGTTGCCATGATGGACAGCCTCAAGTGCAGCTACCTGGTAGGCCCCGCGCTGGTCAGCCACACCATCGGTGGTCTGGTCGCCGGCATTTTCGCCAACTGGTTCTATCAGCTGCTTATGCTCATTATTTAATACTGAATAGCAAAGGCTCTGTCGGTTATCCGGCAGAGCCTTATTTTTGTGGCGATCAATTCTTTTCCCAACTGTTAATCAAAATGTAGCTGCCATTTCTGCGTGTATACACATACAGCGGAACATCCACCGAAGTTTCTTCATAGGTAAATACCGCGTAAAAACTCAGGTTGCAGGTGTCTTCCGTGGTGTATTCCACATAATAGACTGTGCCGCCCTGCTGTACATCCAGGCACTCGGTGGTACCGGCGGTATTATCGTACACCATCACCTGTACTTTCACATTGGGAATCTCCATGCTTGGCACAAAAGTCAGCTTCACAGTATTTGTGCTGCCGACTTCACCCACATGGAGGAAACTACCGTCAGAGATCTCCATGAGGCTAATAAGGGCATCGTAGTCCTGCGGTGTTGTAGATGGTTCATCTGTTTGCTCCGGTCCCTGATAAAAGCCCATTGCAAGTATTCCAACCAGCAACGCCGCCACAAGTCCAATACAAATGCCCAGGATCAAATAACGAATACCGTTTGTTCTCTTGATTTCGGCTGCCGGCTCCACGGTAACCCCCGGCTCTTTATCCAGGCACAGGTAATCCATGCTCAGATCCAGAACGCTGCAGATGGCAACCAGTTTGTCCAGATCCGGGTTCGCTTCTCCGGTCTCCCACTTGCTGACCGCCTGCCGGGAGACACCCACCGCCTCCGCCAGGTCTTCCTGGGTCAGAGCCTTTATCTTGCGGGCCTGAATGATTTTTTCGTTAAATTTCATATTCTTGCCTTCCTTTCTTTGTTTGGGATGGCATGATTATAAGAAAAACCTTGGTTGCGCACCACCAAGTTGCCTTGGTATTTCCGCAAATAGCGGTTGCGAATGGGAATTACTGCTTCCTGGCCAGGGTATAATCGTCACCCTGGCGGTAATAAGGGCATCGGGAATGGGGCGTGGCAAAGAATCGGTACATCTCATCCTCGTCCAAGTCCATCATGCAGTAGTACTCATCGTACTCCTCATCATAGTCCCAATACCAGCAGGTATCACATGGATTCTCGCCCATTATTTCCCCTCCAGTGTATTCAAATATGCCGCCACATCAAATGGCCGGATCTTTTCGTCTTTTCGCAGATACAGCGGATGATGGGGATGCCCTTTCTTAGTAATGGCCCCGGCGCAGACCCATCGGGCGCCAAATTCCTCACCGGCAGCCAGCAGATCCCGGACGCAGTCCGCCAGATACTTCCGCTTTTCAATGATGGCGCCCCAGGCCGCCCAAACGGCAGGCTTTTCCGAAATGGACAGCACATAGCGAAAGGCTTCCAAATTTTCCCGGTGCAGGGCCGGATTGCACACCTTCTCCATATCATCCGGCGAGGTGGCCCGCTGAGCATAGACATTGAACATGATAAAGCTGTCGAAACCGTTGCCGTGGGCGATGCGCTCCACGGATTTGAGGGTATTATCCAGATTGTCCGGTTCCGCCGTAGAGGGATTGATGCCGATGCAGATCAAGGGATTCTTTCCTCTTGTACCCAGTATGTACCGGTATTCGGAATAAAAATTGGGCGCGTAGAGCCATTTTTCAATGTCATAATCCTGACTGGGCGTGTTGGCGGCCGCCAGAGCCTGCTGAAAGGTCACCAGCTCCAGCTTGTCCGTTGTTACTGTTGGGATGTGCATTCAAATTCCTCCTTGGCAGGGAACCACAGGCTGTTTTCCGGGTCATGGAAGGAGCAATTTTCCGGGTCAAGCCCCTTCTGATGACAGTAGCGCCCAAAGGCGTAGCGCAAGAATTTGTCATAGTTCGGCATGGTACTGACCACTTGTATGGCTTTCCCGTCATCCATATGCAGCTCTATGATGGTTCCACCACCCTGCATCACATACAGCTGTTGATACAGGATCTGGTCATAGCGATAGGTACTGTGTTTTTTGCCCAGGGACTCCCAAAGGAATGCATCCTCGTCATAGTAAATGCCGGTGCTCATATAGTAGATCACCAGCCCAATGCCCAGCGCCATCAGAACAATGCCGCCAACCATCACCGCGGTATTATCCAGCCCTGTGATCAGCGCAGTCAGGCCGATAACAGCCAGCACGAATCCTATGGATCCATAGCGCTTATTCTGCCGCAGGGACAATCCGGATTTGTGCTGCGCCTTACCGCGAAACAGCTTTGTATAGCCCTTGTCCGCAAGCCAGCAAAGCCCCAGAACAGCTGCCGCAAATAGGGCAACAAATATATACTCCATACTGTCCTCTTATGCCCAAAGCACCGTATCCACGGGAATATCATACTCTTCCGTCGGGATGGTTTCTACCATCTGGAAATCATAGCAAAGAGCCAATGTGGGATGGCCGGGTTCGGATGCCAGGAATTTATCATAAAATCCACCGCCGTAGCCCATTCTCAGACCTTCTTTGGTAAAAGCCAGGCCGGGCATCAGCACCAGCGCCGTCTTGTCATCCGCAACAGGTTCGTCCGCAATGGGCTCGGGGATACCGCAGTAGCCCTTTTCTACTCTGGACAGGTCATCCATGTAAATAAACCGCATTTCCTCGCCATAGCACTTGGGAACCGCGACCCGCTTTCCATCCTCCAGCGCCTGCTGCAGCATGGCTACCGTGCGAACTTCCTGATTGTAGGGCAGATATCCATAGATGGTTTTCGCCTGTTTGTAGGCCTCCGAAGCCACAAAGAGCTGACCCAGCTTTTCACTTTTGCTGACGATCTCCGCCTCTGTCATGGCTCGCTTTTGTTCTCTGATTTTCTTACGCAGCGTTTGCTTATCCATAAATATTCCTCCACTCAATAATTGCCCAGGGGCTGCAGCCAGAAAAACCGGCAAATAGCTCCCTTTTCACCGATGCACAAAAAAACATCGCCGTTTTCCTGCAGCATAATGTAATAAAATGTACCGTTGATTTTCTGATATTGCCAAGCCTTCTCATTATTTTCCCTGGCACTGACCGCGTCAAGCCCGGTTACTCGCCACGCGCCATCCGGCAGAAAGCAGTCGTCAAAGTTTTCCTGGCTCAGCTGAAATCTGCGGAAAGAGCCGGAAAGCCGGCCAAAGTCGCTGCCGCGAATGTCCAGCAGTACACCTGTGTCTGTCAGGGCATATTCCGGAATCTCCGGTTCGCAGGATGGCACATCTCCATCTGTGAAAAACACGGAAACTATGCTGTATTGATAGCCAAAGGGCTCTGCCCGGAAGGAGAAAACCTTCCAAAGCAGGTTTCCGGCCAGTACACCCAGCAGCACCGCCACCACGCAGACCAGAAAAATGAAATGCTTTTTTCTGATACCTTTCATCGTATTTCACCTCTCGGACTCAATATAACACAATCCCCTAAAAAAGTAAAGAGAATCGCCCCCGCCTATCTGCGGGGGCGAATAAAAAGCGATCAGGCTTCCACCTCGGTATATTCAACCGTAATTTCTCCTGTATGGAAATTCCAGTTTAAGGCCTTATCCACTAATTTCCACTGCTCCTGCGTTCCACCATAGGAAATGGAAGTCAGCATTTCACATTCGGCAAAGGCCCGGGATGCAATAGCGGTTACATTCGCATGGATCGTGACACGCTCCAGGCTGACACAACCCGCGAACGCCCAGGATCCAATACTCAAAATCGTTTCCGGAACGGTAACTTCCCGGCACAGTTCTCCATCAATATACAGCATCTCGGCACACTGCACCGGATTGGCATAAGCGCCGCTAAAGGAGATCAGCATCCACCGCTCCAAATTGGTAATATGAACCGCCTCCAAGCCAAAGCAATCATAGAAAGCCCAGGCACCCACGGATTCCACACTCTCCGGAATCGTAACGGTCTTCAAAAGGCCGCAACCGGCAAATGTGTAGGATCCAATGGTGATCAAGGTATCCGCAAGGGAAAGTTCCTCCAGAGCCGTACATTCAAAAAACGCATAATCGCCCAAAGAAAGGATCCCCTCAGCCAGCTTAATGCCCTTGATATCCTTATTTCCATAGAAAGCAGAGGGTCCAATGGCCGTAACAGCCAGGCCGTCGATCTGGCTGCCTATATATACAAAGGTATCCTTGCATTTGCCAATTCCGGTAATTGTGCAGGAAGATTCATCTTCATTGATGGTATATTCCAAGCCAACAGATGGCGTTTTCGAAAACTCCGTCATTCCGGGAACCGGCGTTACTTCCTCCCCGGGAACGGAGGCTTCCGTAGATCCCCCTGCAGTACCACAGGCTGCCAGACATAAGAGGGAGGCTGCGCACAAAAGTAAAGCCAAAAAGCGTTTCATAATAATCCCTCCATCACATTTTCTCCATTCTAGCACACATGGGCGCATAACGCAATAGTGGATCCCGCAAAATAAATAGTATGTTGCACCCTCAAAAAGCAAAAAGCTCCTCTGATACAGGAGCTTTCATACGCAAAACAATCACAATAATTTATGACAGGCTTCCACCGTATCGGCAAACAAATAGTCTTTCAGCGCGCTCCGGCAAACCCATTTGAAACCAGCAATTTCCCCTTCCCGGATTTTGGGAGTTCCACTGACCCGTCCCAAAAAGAAAACAACCTGCTTTCTGGCCATGTTTGAAATGGGATATTCGATCATGGCGGATATGCCCGGCGCCAAAGATCCATAGAGCCCCGTCTCCTCAAAAAGCTCCCGAAGCGCGGTCTGCTCTTCCGTTTCTCCTGCCTCCATATGCCCCTTCGGCAAGCTCCAGCACTGAGAAAACTCTTCAAAAACCAGCAGAAACTCCTTTTCTCCATGGACGATCCGATAAGGCAGCACGCCGCAGCTTTTTCGCAGCAGAGAAATTATATAGGTATCGAAATACTGCTCCTGGAAATGAACTGCCTCGGCAATTTGCCCCTGATGAAAAACCACTCCATCCGGCGCCACCACCAGTTTATCCTCACAATCATTTTTTCGGCAAACAATACCTACAACACGGCCGTCAAATGACGCAACAGGCGTATCCACGCCCAAAATATAGGCATCCTGTTCCTCACCATCCGGTGCCATCAGGCCGGGAATGTAACCATAATTGATGGGATAAACAATATCTTCGTGGACATATCCAATGGGTCGGTCCACAATCACATGGACCATTTTCCCAATGAGGTTGTGAATCATCACATTTCTTTCTTCCATATTCATAAGATCGTCATCCCCCTTTAATGAGCCGGACGCTTCAGAAATCCATTCCCTGTGCCTGTGGGTAAAGGACGGTTCTCTCCCCAGCATTTTTCTCCATTTTATCACCATCCACGAAATAAGGCAATAGTAGATCCGTCAATTACCCCATTGGGTGAATCCGTCATTGAAAAGCGTAATTTTTTATGCTACTATAAATGTAACTGATCTGCATTTATCCTAGTAGAACGATTAAAATATAAGAAAACAGAGCGCTCGTCGGAGAAAGAATGGAGGCTACATATGAAGTCGGAAAAACTGCAGGAGTCCATCGGCATGGTCCATAATGATCTCGCTGCCGAAGCAGGGAAAAACAGAAAGCAATCCTGGAAGTATCTGGCAGGGGCTATCGCCGCCATTCTTGTTTTGGCGATCTCTCTGCATCTTCTGTTCGGCAACAGCTACCAGACTCCTCCAGACTCCACACTGGCAGCAGCACCCACACCCCATGAAGATGCCGTTACCATGACACCCATCTCTCTCAACGACTTGGGTCTAGCCAATCTGGTAGCCGCCCCAACCTTGCCCATTACTGTGCAGTTCTTCCCCTTTTCTGATGAAAACAAAAAAGCAGCAAAGAATTATTCCATATGGAAGAATTTTCAAGAGGAATGGGATGCGTTGTACGCGCTGGACAAAGACAGCGTTGAGAGTCTATACGATTTTTTCTACGAGAGTACCGTGGAGTGTCTTTCCGGCACAGGAAATCAGCTATATTCTCCTATGAGTACGTATATGGCCCTTGCCATGTTGGCCGAATGCTCCGCAGGCAGCACCCAGAAGGAGATTCTGAAGCTCTTGGGAGCCGACAGCCTCGCCATGCTGCGCCAGCAGGTACAAAATATTTGGATTGCCTATTATCATTTTGACGGACAGACAACCTGTATATTCGCCAACTCCGTCTGGCTGGATTCCGCATTCCCCTACAAGGAGGACCCGGTTCGGGCGCTACAAGACTTCCATTTCGCCTCAGTATTCAGCGGTGATTTGGGTACACCGGTATTAGACAGCCAACTGCAAAGCTGGATCAACGCCATGACCGGAAATAAACTGAAAGAACAGGTTGGCAGCATTCAGTTGGATCCCGCTGCCGTACTGGCCTTGGTATCTACTGTCAATTTCGAAGCAGAATGGGCGTCAAATGCTGATAAATTCAAAAGAGAATTTACTCGGGAAGGCATTTTTCATAGCAGTAGCGGAGACATAACCGTTGACTATATGCAAAAAACCACCCCCGGACCCGAAGCATACTACTGGGGAGAAGGCTATACGGCAACCTGCCAACACTTGACAGGCGATTTTAATATGTGGCTGATCCTTCCGGACGAAGGTCTGTCAACGCAGGATGTTCTTCAAAATGCGGATTGGTTCAAGATGATGTGGGACCCCGAATCGTGGAAAAACCAAGAACAAGCAGAGCTGCTGTATCTCAAGTTGCCGAAATTTGATATTTCCTGCCAATTAAATCTGCGTAATCATTTATCAAATCTGGGAGTAAAGCAGATATTTGATTTCCGGTCTGCCAACTTTTCCCCCCTAAATGATTCCAATATCCAAATCGCGGTTGATAAAATCAATCACGCCGTACGGGTTTCGGTTGATGAAGAAGGCGTTTCTGCAGCCAGCTATACCATGGAGGAACTTCTCGGTGGCGGCAACCCCGAAATTACTGAAATGAAGTTTGAACGTCCCTTCCTCTTTGTAATCACAACCCGAGAAGGTTTACCCATCTATGTTGGAATCGTGGAAGAACCCTGAATAAGAACACCCTCCGAAATTCGGAGGGTGTTTGCATATTGGGTCAACAAGGCTGGTCAATAAAAAAGAACCAAGCCGAAGCTTGGTTCTTTGTGTTTGCGTTACCTATTTTCACGGTCAGGGCAATCTATCGTCCTGACGTGGCAAGTGTCCGGGGGACACTTGCAGGCAGCCGCTTCCATTCTCCAAGCATATAGAAAAAA
>JAZOBI010000077.1:0-89823 GCA_045595885.1 Faecousia sp.
TGCCATGGCTTTCCGCAACATCTATACCTTTGGCCCCACCTTCCGCGCCGAAAACTCCAACACCACCCGTCACGCATCCGAGTTCTGGATGATCGAGCCGGAGATCGCTTTCGCCGATCTGTCCGATGATATGCGCCTGGCCGAGGATATGATCAAGTATATCATTTCCTATGTGCTGGAGCACGCCCCTGAGGAAATGGCCTTCTTCAACCAGTTTGTGGACAGCGGTCTGCTGGAGCGGCTGAACAACGTTCTGAACAACGAATTTGGTCACATCACTTACACCGACGCTGTGGCCCTGCTGGAAAAGCACAACGATCAATTTGAGTATCCTGTCAGCTGGGGCTGCGACCTGCAGACCGAGCATGAGCGCTACCTGACCGAAGTAGTGTTCAAGAAGCCCGTATTTGTCACCGACTATCCCAAGGAGATCAAGGCTTTCTACATGAAGCTGAACCCCGACGGAAAGACCGTAGCCGCCATGGACTGCCTGGTGCCCGGCATCGGCGAGATTATCGGCGGCAGCCAGCGTGAGGACAACTACGAGGTTCTGTAGAACCGCATCGAGGAGCTGGGCATGAAGCCTGAAGATTACGGCTTCTACATGGATCTGCGTAAGTACGGCTCTGCCCGTCACGCCGGTTTCGGCCTAGGCTTCGAGCGCTGCGTTATGTATTTGACAGGCATCGGCAACATCCGCGATGCCATTCCCTTCCCCCGAACCGTGGGCAACTGCGAGCTGTAATTTCAAATGCTAAAACTCGGCACCCAACAAGGCGGGTGCCGAGTTCTTTTTCTTTTAATGCATCCCAAAACTTGCCCTGCAATCAGGCTTGAATAGCCTCCTGCAGCTTTTGGGCGATGGGGAACATCGTTTCCGGGGCGAGCTTGCAGACAGCGCGATCATAGGAAAGGATACCGTTAATCTCGTCTTCCACGTCGGAAACCTGGGTATAGACCGCGGCGCAGAGGCCCTTCTCTACACAGGGCAACACTTCCTGAAGGTACAGTTTCTCCATAGCGGAAGCCAGTTCCTCCAAAGATTTACAACCACCGTAGCCATAGGATTTGTCCGGATTGAACACATGGTTTTCGCACTTAAACGTTTTGCCGCCGAATTCCGACAGCACCAAAGGTTTTTTGCCGTCACCTTTCAACTTCACCTTACGGAAATACACATGACGGCTCTCTACATCGGATTTCCTGCGGCGGAACCAGCCGGAGGTCGTGTCGATAAAACGCGTGTCATCCAGCTTTCGGAACAGGTCGCAGACCCGGTCGCTGTCGAACTGTCCCCAGCCCTCGTTGAAAATGGTCCAATAGCAAATGCAGGGGTGGTTCTTCAGCTGGTTGACCGTGGCTTCCATACCTTCCAGGAAACGCTGTTGGGTAGTGGGATCGGTGTTTAGATGCCCATCGGAAAGCCGCTGGGTAAATCGGGCTACGGTGGGCAATACGGTATCACGAACATATTGATATTCACCGTTATTGACCATGTCCTGGAAGACGATCATGCCGAGGCGATCGCACTGATAGTAGAATTCCTCCGGCTCCACCTTGATATGCTTACGCAGCGTATTGAAGCCAAGGCGCTTCATGGCCATAATTTCCTCGGCGTAACACTCCGGCTTGGCCGGAGTAAAAATGCCGTCGGGCCAGTAGCCCTGATCCAACAGGCCGTGGAAGAAATAGGGCTTGCCGTTAAGGCAAAGACGGGGATACCCGCCTGCTTTCTTTACCTCCAGGCTGCGAACAGCGAAGTAGGAGTCTACCCTGTCTTCTTCCGTTTCCACCGTAAAATCGTACAAATAAGGATTTTCCGGGCTCCAAAGATTTGGGTTTTCCGGTGTAATGGTCACAGCGCCATCCGTTAGCTCGTATTGCCCAAGGTTGGGAACGATCACTTTACCATCCATTTGGGGTTCGATGGAAATGGTGACGGAGTACCCACGGTTTTCTATGTTCAACTTCTGAATGTGCTGTTTCGGCACACTTTCCAGCCATACACTCTGCCAAATACCGGACACGGGCGTATACCACATACCACCCCGGTGGATGGTCTGCTTGCCATAGGGATAGGTTTTATCCTCCAGATCATCAAAGCAGCAGATTTGCAGCCGGTTATTTTCTGTCAGCACATCGGTGATATCCGCAGAAAATCCTTCGTAGCCACCCTTATGAAAACCCACAGGCTTTCCGTTCAGGAATAGTTCCGCCCGCTGATCGGCAGCGCCAACATGGAGGATCACACGACCCCGGTTGAAGCCCTCGGGCAGGGAAAATGGGCGGCTGTAGCACAGCAGGCTTCCTTCATCAAAATGCTTTGCAAAACCGGACAGACGGCTCTCCGGGCAAAAAGGCACACGGATCAGGCCTTGATACGCGTAATCCACAAATAATTCCCAGAAACCGTTGAGGTTCATATAACTGTTCCGGCGCATTTGGGGACGGGGATAGATCTGCCAGGGTGTTTCCCGGGACTCAAGCAATTCGATTCCCTGTTTGGTATGTAATTCTACAGGCATACAGATGCTCCTTTCCGATAGTAAAGAAAATGGTTGCTTACACAACAGGAATTCTGTAGGACGGAAGCTTGCAATTCTTAACAACCATTTACCGTTTCTTCAACAGCTTACAAAGGGGCAGCAGGGCGACTACTGTCACCACAGCGGCCACCAATGCGCCAAGGAAGATGTTTTCGTTTGGCAGGAAGGATGTGGTGCCGTCAGAATTGACCACAATCTCGGCATTTTTCAATATGGCGGCGCCAATAGCCGGTCCGACCATACCGGGAATCAACACCTGGAAGCAGATGCGCAGCCCCTGGAACATACCGGCCTTATTTTCCGGCGTATAATCACGAATCAGCGCGCCGAACATGGCCATGCCGGAAAGATAGCCGCACATCATCAGCAGGCTTCCGGCAAATACCAACGCCGTTCCCTTGAAGATGTACAACAGGGCAAAGCCTGCCATCAGTAAAGCCATAACGGGAATAATCGCTGAGCGGAAGCCTTTTTTGTCATACACCTTTCCGTAAACGGCGGTGAAAACCGCTGCCAAAATAATGGCAGGCGCCATGATCAACACATAGTTGCTCAGCTTCAGTGATTCCGTATAGTACAGAATCAAATAGGGCATATAAATCTGAATGGCAATGTTAAACAACGCAAAGACTACCAGCGCAATATACAGTCGGGCGTTTTTCCGGATCACCTTCGGGCGGAATCCGTAAAAAATATTGGCGAAATAATTGCCATTCCCCTCCGTTTTGATCGGGGCATCCTGAATGATGAAAATGCCGGCAATGCCCAGCAACAGCACCACACCGCCAATCACGCAGAAAATAATCGTCCAGCTTTTCTGCAGATCTTGATTCAGGCTCATAAAGCCGCCAAATACCACCAAAATCGCCAGCAGCGGCATCATAGAATTGATACCCTCTACCCTGCCCCGATTGGTTTCATCGGTGGAATCGGTCAGCCAGGCGTTGAAGGCCGCATCATTGGCAGAGGAACCGAAGAAGGTCATCAGACAATCCAGAACGATGGTCAGTGTGATACACAGGCTCATGGCTGCTCCGGTGGAGGACATCATCGGGAAAAAGGCACTATGTACCCAATCGGCACGGATGGCAGCAAATGCCAAAATGGAAATACCCCAGGCGATATAGCCGCCACAAATAAAGGCTTTGCGCTTGCCCAGCTTATCGGAAAGGGCACCAATGAGCAATGTAGTAGCCGTTGCCGCCACGGCTGAGGCGCCTACCATAAGGGAAATCTGATCCGCGGAGGCATGGAACATCTTATAAATAAAGACATTCAAATACATATTCTCCACAACCCAGGCCACCTGGCCAACCAGGGAGAAAATAACCAGCGCAAGGGTAAATTTTGCCTTATTTGTCATAAACGCATCTCCTTCTTTGCAGAAAAAGCCGCCCATGGGCGGCTCTCCTTATTTTTTTCTACGAATGTGAAATTGGGACCAAACAATGATTGCCAGCTGGCCTAATGGGCCCAGCAATAACATCTTCCAGGCAGGAATACCGTAAAGCGCAAGGGTTACCACAATGCTCACCAGCGCCGTCCACATCAGCAGGGAAATAATAAAATAGTTGCGGCGGCGATTAAACCAAATGGAATTGAGCACCAGCCAAACAACAGCGGAAACCGGCAGCGCATACAGCAGCACCAGGTAACGCAGAACACCACTGCCATAAATCAAATCCAGCAATACATAGGCAAAGGTGGCCACAAAACACACCAGCAAAATGCTCAGCACAGTTACGATCACCTGATTACGCCGGCTTTTCGGGGGAATTTCAATCACTGCCACGGGTGGTTCGTCATGCTCCGATTCCAGCAGATAGTCAAGGGTTACGCCGAACAGATCCGCGATGGTCTTGAGCACACCGATATCGGGAATAGACTCGCCACGTTCCCACTTGGAAATGGCTTTGTCGGAATAATTCAGTTTTTCAGCCAGCTCGATTTGGGTCATTTTCTGGTTTTGGCGCAGGGTTGTGATATTCTTTGCAATAATGGGCTTAAAGTCTTCCACAGATGAACCTCGCTTGGGATATTTTCGTGATTATACCACGGAAAGAAGGAAAAATCAACCGGAAAAACGGGCCCGTCAAAGACGGACCCGCAACCGCAGCAGGATCACTTCAACAATTCGTCAAAGCGGAAATACCGCCGGGTATTGTTGTAGCTGATATTTTCTACCATGGCGCCCAGGCGCTCCATGTCGGCAGGGTACTCACCGTCTTCCACCAGCTGACCCAACAGATTGCACAGAATTCTGCGGAAATACTCGTGACGGGTGTAGCTGAGGAAACTGCGGGAATCGGTGAGCATACCGTTGAAGGTGCCGAAGGCGCCCAGGCTCATCAGGCTCACCATCTGAGCTTCCATACCGGGTTTATGATCATTGAACCACCAGGCGGATCCCTGCTGGATCTTACCGGGGATGGGACTATCGGACTGGAAACAGCCGATCAAAGAACCTACTACGCCATTATCGGAGGGATTAAGAGAGTAGACGATGGTTTTGGTAAGGGCATCGGATTCTTCGTAAGCGCTGAGCAGACGGGAAAGGCCAAGGGCATTGGAGGCATCATTGATGGCATCAAAGCCGGTATCCACACCCAGCTTACGGTGCATCACCCTGGAATTATCACGGATACAGCCGAAGTGAAGCTGGTTGACCCAATCATACTTCTGATAGCCCTTGCCGCAAGCTACGAGCAACGCGGTATGGTAGGCCAGCTGCTCGTCCCAGGTGATCTTCTGCCCTGCCCTGGCACGGGCAAAGATATCATCCAGCCGTTCTTCGGAGGCTTCTACATAAAAGGCGTAATCCAAACCATGGTCGGCAGTTCGGCAGCCATGGGCTTCAAAATAATCAATGCGGTCGGTCAGCGCGCGACGCATATCCTGCATGGTGAGGATGGGATAGCCAACCACGGCCTCCAGCTTTGCAACATACTGCGCAAAGTCCGGCTTGTCGGCACGCATAGCCTTGTCGGGGCGGAAAGCCGGCAGTACAACAGCAGGCATGGTGGGATCCTTTGCCATCAATTCGTGCCAACGCAGATCGTCAGCAGGATCATCGGTGGTGCAAAGAAGTTTCACATTGGACTTTTTGATAATGCCACGGGCAGACATATCGGGCTGCGCCAGAATCGAGTTGCACTTTTCATAGATTTCCATGGCGTTTTCGCCGGTCAATGGCTCGAAAACGCCAAAATAGCGCTGCAGCTCCAGATGTGTCCAATGGTACAGGGGATTGCCAATGAGATTGGGAATGGTTTCCGCCCACTTTTGGAATTTTTCCGCCAGAGAGGCATCGCCGGTGATATAGCGCTCGGCAACGCCGCAGGAACGCATGGCACGCCACTTATAATGGTCACCGCCCAGCCAAACCTGGGTGATGGAGTCATAGCGCTTATCCTCATAAATCTCCTGGGGATTGATATGACAGTGATAATCGATAATAGGCATTTTGGCCGCGTGGTTATGGTATAGCTTTCGGGCAGTTTCCGTTTTCAGTAAAAAATCTTCGCGCATAAAGGGTGTCATATACTTGCCTCCTGTGTACAAATGTATTTCTATTAGAGTAACAGATTTTGAAATGGGTGTCAAGGTTCAATGCCTTCCCTGGTTCGATTTGCAAATTTCCTTATATAATTTACCACCCTGCATTCGTGGGAAAAGAATTGATTTTCCCCCTTTACCATGGTATACTGAGGGTGCACGGATGCCATTCGTGCGGAAAGGCTGGGCAATTATGTACACCATTGACAACCTTTACGACTTGAGCCATACCCTTGCGGCGGACTATTTGGCAAGCTTTACTTACCCCTGGGAAGCCCTGAAGGGAATCAGGGATTTCATTGTTTCACTGGGCGGCTCGCTGGATGACAGCTATAAAGAAATTTCGCCACAGGTATGGGTACATTCGACTGCCACCATCGCGCCAACCGCTTATTTGGGAGCGCCCTGCATCATAGGTCCGAAGACGGAGGTACGGCATGGCGCTTTTATCCGGGGTTCCGCCCTGGTGGGTCAGGATTGTGTTGTAGGAAACTCCGTGGAACTGAAAAATGTAATTCTATTCGACAAAGTGCAGGTACCTCACTACAATTATGTGGGCGACAGCATTTTAGGCTACAAGGCCCATATGGGCGCTGGCGCTGTTACCAGTAATGTAAAATCCGATAAGAGCCTTGTGGTTATTCACGGCCACAGGAACATAGAAACCGGTATCAAAAAAGTGGGGGCTATGCTGGGTGATTTCGTGGAAGTGGGCTGCAACAGTGTCCTCAATCCCGGTACTGTCATCGGGCGCAATTCCAATGTGTATCCCCTGAGCTGTGTCCGGGGTGTTGTGCCGGAAAACAGCATTTATAAGGCGCCGGATCATATTGTTCGCAAATACTGAGTTTTTGAAAGGAGCTTTCTCAATGGGCAGATATTTCGGCACGGACGGTTTCCGCGGGGAAGCCAATAGCAACCTGACAGCCGATCACGCTTTTCGGGTCGGCCGTTTTCTGGGATGGTTTTACGGCGAACAAAAGCGCCGTCGCGGCTGCGAGGAAAC
Source organism: Faecousia sp. (assembly GCA_045595885.1). Lineage (GTDB taxonomy): Bacteria > Bacillota > Clostridia > Oscillospirales > Oscillospiraceae > Faecousia. Next base: position 7,108 of record JAZOBI010000077.1, read on the forward strand.
GCCCCGCATCGTCATTGGCAAGGACACCCGGCGCAGCAGCTATATGTTTGAATATGCCTTGGCTGCCGGCATTACCGCATCCGGGGCGGACGCCTATCTTCTTCATGTTACCACCACGCCTTCCGTGGCCTATGTGACCAGAACAGAGGATTTTGACTGCGGTGTGATGATCTCCGCCAGCCACAACCCCTACTATGACAACGGCATCAAACTCATCAACAGCAACGGCGAAAAAATGGATGAAGAAACCATCGGCTATGTGGAAGACTATCTGGACGGCAAGCTGGAGCTGTTTGGGGAGGTTTGGCCGGAGCTTCCTTTCAGCAAACGAAACGCCATTGGCCGAACCGTTGACCATATTGCCGGCAGAAATCGCTATGTGGGATATTTGATCAGCCTGGGAATGTACTCCCTGAAGGGCATGAAGGTTGGTCTGGATTGTGCCAACGGCGCGGCATGGAATATCGCGCGGCTGGTATTTGAAGCATTGGGCGCGAAAACCTTCGTGATCAACGCCGAACCCGACGGCCTTAACATCAACCAAAACGCCGGCTCCACCCATATTGAGGTATTGCAGAAATTTGTAGTGGACAATGGCCTGGATGTGGGATTTGCCTACGACGGCGACGCGGACCGATGCCTGTGTGTGGATGAAAAAGGCGGCATTGTCAGCGGTGACCACATTTTGTACATTCTCGGCAACTACATGAAGGGCATCGGGCAACTGGATAACAACACGGTGGTTACCACAATTATGAGCAATTTTGGTCTATACAAGGCCTTTGATGATTGCGCGATTGCGTATGCTAAAACCGCTGTCGGCGACAAATATGTGTATGAATATATGGCACAGCACGGTTGCCGCCTGGGCGGAGAGCAATCGGGTCACATCATCATTTCCAAATACGCCACCACCGGTGACGGCATTTTGACCAGCCTGAAAATCATGGAAGTCATGCTGGCAAAAAAGCAGGCGCTCAGCAAACTTTGCGACGGCCTGAATATCTATCCCCAGGTTCTGAAAAATGTCCGTGTGCGGGATAAGCGCATGGCGCAAAATGATCCGAAAGTGCAGGCGGCTGTCCAGGCGGTTGCGGATCAATTGGGTGCTGCCGGACGGATTCTTGTTCGGGAAAGCGGCACCGAGCCTGTGATTCGGGTCATGGTGGAAGCCCCCACAAAGCAGCTCTGCCAGGAATTGGCAGACAGTGTTGTGGATGTGATCTACTCCCAGGGTCATGCCAAACTGTAAGTTTTTCCCGGCTGCGGGTTTTTCACCCGCAGCTTTTTTTATTCTAAAATATTTTACAATTCCGATACAAAAGCTCTTCCAAATTCGATATGATTATGGTATAGTATAGGTTACGAAATGAGGTGAATTTCCGTGTACGATCTGTCGAACATTTCTGTTGTTTTGCCTTCTCTGGACCCGGACGAGAAATTAGCAATCGTCATCGATGGTCTTCTTAAATATGGATTCCGGGAAATTATTCTGGTTAATGACGGCAGTAAGCCGGAAAATCTCCATTATTTTGCGGACGCCGCTGAAGCGCATCCGGAAATCACGCTGCTGCATCATCCGGTCAACCGGGGAAAAGGAGCAGCGCTGAAGACCGCCTTCCGCTGGTATCTGGAAAACAGGCCCCAGGGTAAGGGCGTGATCACCGTGGACGGAGATAACCAGCATCATCCGGAGGATTGCCGCAACTGCGCGCTGGAAATGCTGCGCTGCGGACACTTGATTTTGGGTTGCCGGGATTTCTCCCTGCCCCAAGTGCCTTTCCGCAGCCGGACAGGCAACCGGATCACCCGTGATGTTTTCCGGATCTTCTGTGGCATGAAGATTTCCGATACCCAAACCGGCCTGCGGGCCATTCCCGCGGAGGCTCTGCGTCAGCTTGTAACTGTAAAAGGCGATAGATTTGAATACGAAACCAATATGCTTCTGGCGCTGAAAGAGCAGGCTATCCCTTGGAGCGAAGTGAAGATCCGCACCGTTTACATTGAGGAAAACAAAAGCTCCCACTTCCGGGCGGTTCGGGATTCCTGGCGGATCTACAAACTGATCCTGGCCCATTTCTTCCGTTACAGTATCGCGTCTATCCTCAGTTTTTTGGTGGATGAAGGCATTTTTATGCTGCTAAGCTGGTGCCTGCACACGGTACTGACCGGATTCGCTCTGACGGCTGTGCCCGTTGTTTCTGCCAGAATCATATCCTCCCTGTTTAATTTCTTCCTTAACAAGAACCTGGTATTTGGCTGCAAGGAACACACCGGCAAAGCGCTGCTGCGCTACTATGCACTGGCGCTGCCTACCCTGCTTGCTCAGGTTCTTCTGACGCACGGTGTTTTCGCCCTGTTCAGCATCGCCGAAAGCCAAACTTTCCTGCGGGCTTTGATTTATGCGCTGGTAATGGTCGTTTTGTTCATTGTCAGCTTTACCATACAACAGCGCTGGGTATTTGCTCCGCGCCACCCAAATCACGAGGAACATACAGATGAATGAAATGACAAACCCTACCACCGAAGAAACTGTTTCCGCGGAAACTGCCGGCAACGAAAGACCCCGCCGTGAGCGCAGTTGCGCAAAACCCCAGAGAACACGCCGCAGGAGCAAGCGGGATATCCGTGTAATCGTCAGTCGTATTTTACTGCGCATCGCTCTGGTGCTGCTGGTGACCGTGGCGTTGGTTTTAGGCTCCTTCCTTATACTGCTCAACAGCATTTTCAATGGCCCCTCTGAGGCCGCCTGCGAGCTTCTGACCATGTCTTTGGCCCGTTCCAGCGGCACTTGGTGGATACCGGCCTTCTTCATGGGCGAAGAGCGGGCCGCAGCCATTATTGCAGGCGATGAGACCCTGGAAGCGCCGCAGGATATGTCCGGCAGCGTGGTAATTGACCCAGAGGGTGCCCTAAACAGCGACACCAAGGACGAGTGGGCCAATTATCCCGACGGCATCCGTATTGAAACCTATCATGGCGACACCTTTACGGCTCATATCATGATCGTTCGGGATCCTTCTACCATTCGGCTTGCCACCTCCTTCCGGTTTTCCGGTGGTAACGGATTCTCTACCAGTCTGCCCGGTCAGCGCATTACCAACATGATGAAATGGACCGGCGCCATCGCCGGCATCAACGCAGGCGCGTTTTATGATGACGGCACCTCCAACCTGATCGTCGGTTCCGTTCCTCACGGTTTGGTAATTTCCGACGGCAGGGTAGTCTGGGAAGAAGGCAAGGCACCCTACGAAGGTTTTGTCGGCTTCAATGAGGACAATGTTCTGGTAGTGGCTTCCAGCATGACTGCTGCCAAAGCCAAAGAAATGGGAATCCGCGATGGCTGCGAATTTGGCCCTGTGCTTATCGTAGACGGCGTGGTAAACGAAGAAGCATACAACAATGAATCCGGTTTTAATCCCCGTACCGCCATTGGTCAGCGGGCCGACGGCGCGGTGATTATGGTCTGCATTGATGGCAGACAGCTGGGCGCCATCGGCGGCAATTTTGCTGATATGATCAACATCATGGTGGAATACGGCGCCGTCAACGCCTGCAATCTGGATGGAGGCTCGTCTTCTGTCATGATGTACCGGGACACCTATGGCCGCTATGGCGCCGAGGGTGAAGTCGTCATGATCAACAACTATTCTTTGCTCCAGGAACAGCCCCGGCTTATGCCTACTTTCTTCCTGGTCATGCCCCAGGATGAGGATTGATTATGGAACAGAATACAAACAGAAGATCCCGGTTTATCCCGGGGCAAAAGAGAACCCGCAGGAAGGTACTCATCGGCAGCATTATTTTCTATTTATTCCTGGCTGTATATATCTTTGTGTTTATCCATGCCGCCAAATACGGATACGGTCTTTTGATGGATTGGCTGAATCGATTGGATGCCTCTCAGCCCGACGTTCGCAGCCAGGAGGTATTTGATCAGCTGTTCTCCGACCCTGATTGGGCGGAATTGTACCGTTTGGCCGGCGAAGAAGACACCGTTTACGAAGGCGCGGATGCCTATGCCGAATATATGGAAAATCTGGTGGGCGATGAGAAGCTGACCTATGTGCAGACCTCTGCCGGTCTTTCCGGCAATAAAAAGTATATCGTCAAGCTGGGAAGCGCCCGCATCGCAGAATTCACGCTGGCAAACGACGCGCCGGAGGACGCGGATATTCCCCAGTGGCGGTTTGACGAAGTATTTCTTTACTATACGCGTCATGAAAGCTTGACCATCTTCACCGTTCCCGGGCACCGGGTGTTCATTAACGGTGTGGAGCTGAATGTGGAAGATCATGTGATCCGCACAACAGAACGGGTGGTAGAGGCCTATTTGCCCGAGGGCGTTCATGGCTACCGTAACCTGACACTGTCCTTCGGCGTACTGCTGGTGCAGCCGGAAGTAACCATTCTGGACGAAAACGATATGCCCGTGGAAGTTGTCTATGACCCTCAGATCAATATGTACAGCGAGGTTTTGCCCGAACCCGAGGAGATCTCCGAAGAACAGCGCACCGCAGTAGTCGAAGCCGGCAAGGCCTATGGCAAATACATGATCACCGCATTGAGCAAAAACGGTCTGAAAGATTATTTCTTTGCCGACGGTTCCGCGTTTACAGATATCACCAGCGTGCAGCGTTTTATGCAGAGCTATAAATCCTACGAATTCGAGGCAGCCACCATTACGGAATACTACCGTTACAGTGATGAACTGTTCTCTGCCCACATGAGCATTGTGCTGAACGTTACCCGAAAAGACGGATCCGTGAAGGATTATCATTTGGAAACCACATTCTTCCTGAAGCCGGATGCCAACGGCAAATGGCTGGTGGACTCCATGACCAATGTCCATGTTCAAAAAGAGATCACCATGGTCAAGCTGCAGTTCATGAACGGCAACGAAGAAGTACAGACCATGTGGGTCGACGCGCAGGCACAGCAGATCACACTGCCGGTTATCGAGATTCCGGAAGGCAAGGAATTCACCGGATGGTACCTAAAGACTGTAGACGGGTTGAATGTGACCTACTCGCTGGTATTTGAAGGAAGCGATGACGGAATCGTCAGTTTGCCCGAGGGAAACTGGCTGCAGCCCATGGTGCTGTATGCCCAGTTCCAGTAAGGGGGATGCATGGACATTTTGAGCCTGATGGCAGAGCGTTTTGATCTGCCCATTTTGGATTGGATCGCAGCCAAACTTTGGTGTCCGTTTCTGGATGCGGTGATGCCCCTCATCACCGCCCTGGGCAACGGCGGCATTTTTTGGATCGCCGCTGCACTGATCCTCATGCTGATTCCCAAGTCTCGCAGGACAGGTTTTTCCATGGGCGCGGCGCTGCTGATGGGTCTTGTGCTGTGCAACCTGATCCTGAAGCCCCTGGTGGCCAGAATCCGGCCTTATGATTATCAAACGGAGCATTTTGGTGTGGTCATTGATCTGCTGATTGCCACCCCTCACGATTACTCCTTCCCTTCCGGTCACACCATTGCTTCCTTTGAAGCTGCTACGGCGCTCATAATCCATGACCGAAAGCTGGGTATTCCGGCCATGGTGATCGCGGGGCTGGTTGCTTTCTCCCGGCTGTATCTGTATGTCCACTACCCCACGGATGTGATCGCATCCATTATTTTGGGTGTTGGATTGGCATTCCTGGGAAGCTGGCTTGTAGCAAAGGGCTACGCCCTGTACGAAAAGAAAAAACAAATTTAACATAAAGGAGCATTCTTATGTCTAACAAGGCTATCCACACTCCCAACGCCCCCGCCGCTATCGGCCCCTACTCCCAGGCTGTAGCCGCCGGCAACACTCTGTATATTTCCGGTCAGTTGCCCATTGATCCCGCCACCGGTGAGTTCGCCGGCGCCGATATCGCCAGCCAGACCCGTCAGAGCCTGTCCAACATGAAAGCCATTCTGGAAGCAAACGGCATGACCATGGCTGATGTGGTCAAGACCACTGTTCTGCTGGCCGACATTGCTGAATTCGCGGCCATGAACGCTGTCTACGCTGAATTCTTCGCAGAACCCTTCCCCGCCCGTGCGGCTTTCCAGGTAGCTGCTCTGCCTAAGGCTGCCAAAGTGGAAATCGAGGCTGTCGCCGTCAAGTAATGGCATTTAGACGCAAATCCCGGTCACAAGACCGGGATTTCGTTCTTTTATCTTCCATTTTGCGCCATTGACAGACAGATGTTTTTCTAGTAAAATATAGATAATCATGATCTGCGAAAGGAGAAGCTGAATGTATCGAATCTTAGAGTTAAATCCCCAACTAATGGACTTTGCCGGGGACATTGACCTGCGAATGGCACTATACGAGTCCACCAAGAAGCGAATTTTGCAGGAGGGAAAAACCCTCTTTGATTTTGCTGACGGCCACCATTATTATGGTATCCACCATGTATCAGGCGGTTGGGTATATCGGGAGTGGGCGCCGGAAGCTCATCAGCTTTATCTGGAAGGTGAATTCAACGGCTGGAACCAGACCTCCCATCCCCTGACCAAACTGGATAACGGCAACTGGGAGCTAAAGCTGGATGGCGATGACGCGCTTTGGGATGGTTGCAAAGTCAAAACCGTTGTAGATGCGAATCTGACCCGCACGGAGCACATTCCGTTGTACATCCGTCGTGTGGAACAGGACAAAAAGGATCACTCCTTCGTCGGTGTGGTAATCGACAACTATCAGACATTTGCATGGACTGACCAGGATTTCAAGGGCGAAGACCAACTCTACATTTATGAAGCCCATGTGGGCATGGCGCAGGAGGAAGGAAAAGTCGGCTCTTACCGGGAGTTCGCTGATTTTGTTCTGCCCCATGTGAAAGAAGCCGGCTACAACACCATTCAGCTGATGGCCATTATGGAGCATCCCTACTATGGCAGTTTTGGCTATCAGGTGTCCAACTTCTTTGCCGCCAGCGCCTGGTTTGGCCAGCCCAACGATCTGAAATACCTGATAAACAAAGCCCATAAAATGGGCATCCGGGTGTTGCTGGATCTGGTCCATTCCCACGCGGTGAAGAATACCGCGGAAGGTATCAATATGTTCGACGGAACTGTCTGGCAATTCTTCCATGACGGTCCAAAGGGTGAACATCCCGCCTGGGGCACCAAATGCTTTGATTACGGCAAGGACGGCGTTATCCACTTCCTGCTGAGCAATCTGAAGTTCTGGCTGACCGAGTACCACTTTGACGGCTTCCGTTTCGACGGCATTACTTCCATGCTGTACCACGATCACGGTCTGGGCACCAATTTTGATGACAACAGTAAGTATTTCTCTCTGAACACCCACACCGAAGCCATTACCTATCTGCAGCTTGCAAATGAGTTGATCCGCCAGGTCAAGCCCGACGCCATTACCATCGCCGAAGATATGTCCGGTATGCCGGGAATGTGTCTGCCCATTGAAGACGGCGGCATTGGCTTTGATTACCGGCTGGCTATGGGTCTGCCGGATATGTGGATCAAGGCTGTCAAGGGCCAGGACGAGTTCTGGGACATCAATCAGATGTGGGGCAGTATGTGCCTGCGGCGTCCCGGAGAGAACTCTGTGGCCTACGTGGAAAGCCATGACCAGGCATTGGTGGGCGATAAGACTATGATCTTCCGACTGGCGGATGCCAATATGTACACGGACATGGAAAAGACCACCCGCAACCCTGTCATCGATCGGGCCATTGCCCTGCACAAAATGATTCGCCTCTTTACTCTGGCAGGTGGCGGCGAAGGCTATCTGAACTTCATGGGCAACGAATTTGGCCATCCCGAATGGATCGACTTCCCCCGGGAAGGCAACGGCTGGAGCTATCACTACTGCCGTCGGCAGTGGAGCTTGAAAGAAAATGGACTGCTCAAGTATCAGTGGCTCAACGATTTTGACCATGATATGGTGCATCTATGCAAGAATCACAGTATTTTCAATCAGCGTATGGCCAATCTGCAGCTGATGAAGGCGCCAGAGCAAATGCTGTGCTTCGCCCGGTGTGACCTGTTCTTCGTATTTAATTTCCATTCTACCAACTCTTTGGAGCACGTGCTGATTCCTGTGTACCCCGACTCCAAGGAGCTGATCGTGGAGATGTCCAGCGATGATGAGAAATACGGTGGCTTTGCTTCCGTGGAGCATATGACCTACCCCGTTAAGGAATTCGACGGGAAACGGTATGTAGAACTCTATATTCCTGCCCGGACAGCTATCGTGCTGCGGGAAATCAAGGAAACACCTAAGAAAAAGCGCACAAGAAAATCCACTACAAAGGCGAAGAAATAAACAAAAGCGGCGCTCCGGAGAGCGCCGCTTTTGCATATGGAAGAATGGGAAGGATCAGGTCTTATTTTTACCGCAGTTGTAGCTGCAGCAACTGCAGGAGCCGGAGCAGGTGCCGCTGTCCGGGCATCCAATACATTTTTTACCGCTCTTTTTCGACTTATATATCGAGAATCCAGCGATGCCGAGAATCAAAATAATCACGGCCAAAATCATAAAATCAACAGGTCCCATAGCTTACTTCTTTCCGCTCAGGGCGTATTCCGCCTTCACTTTTTTGTCGGAACGGATGCACAGGAAGGTCAGCGCGGCGATGTAAACGATCAGGAAAACCAAACCACCGACAAAGCCTGCACCCAGAGCGCCGGTGGTGATCAAAGTGCCAATCTGGTAGACCAGGACACCAATGGCATAACCGGTGCTCAGCTGCAGGGCGATACCACCCCAGAACCACTTCTTCTGCTTGATTTCGGAGTTCATGGCGCCCAGAGCAGCAAAGCAAGGGGGTGTAAACAGGTTGAACATCAGATAAGCCAGCGCGGCGACCTTGGTCAGGCCCACCATGGTGGCGGCAACGTCATTGCCGGAACCAACCATTTCCAAATCATCGTTGACAACAAATCCGTAACAGACGGCCAGAGTACCAACAACATTTTCCTTGGCAATAAAGCCGGTGACAGCGGCAGCGGCCAGCTGCCAGGCAGTAATACCCACAACGGGAACCAACACAGCAGCGATGGGATTGGCAATAGAAGCCAGAATGGAAGTGTTTTCCATACCCTCCTCCACCAGCTGGAAGTTCCAGTTGAAGGACTGCATGATGAACACAATGGCATTACAGATCAGAATAATGGTACCGGCTTTGACGATATATGCCCAGCCCCGCTGCAGCATATCCATGCAGGCCCGCTTGAAAGAGGGCGCCTTGTATTCAGGCAATTCGATAATAAAGAAGGACTTGCGGTTCTTATGGCCGGCAATCTTATTGACCAGCAGCGCGCCCAACAGGATCAGCGCGATGCCTACAAAGTACATCAGCGTACCCACCCAGCTGGCTTCGTCAAAGAAAGCGCCGGCAAACAGGGCGATAACAGGCAGTTTGGCGCCGCAGGGCACCCAGGGAGCCAACATGGCGGTGGCATTGCGCTCGCGCTCGTTGCGGATAGTACGGGCGGCCATAACGCCGGGGATGGCGCACCCGGTGCCAACAATGAAGGGAATGACGGACTTACCGGACAGGCCAACCTTCTTGAAGATGGGATCCAGAACCACAGTAGCACGAGCCATGTAGCCGCAATCCTCCAGCAGGGAAATCAGGAAGTACATGACCATAACCAAAGGCAGGAAGCCCACAACGGCACTGACGCCGCCGATGATGCCTTCCGTCAGCAAGGCGGACAGGAACACATTGACATTGGCGCCTTCCAGCAAACCGGCGATCCACTCCTTGAACATATCAATCAGTGTAACCAGACCGGGAATCGCGGTACCGTTTGCGAATTCGTAACCATTTGCCAGCCACTCGCCCAGCCATGCCTGGCTGATTTGGAATACAAGGAACATGACGGCAGCAAAAATCACAAGGCCGCCGATGGGGTTTGTGAGAACGGCATCGATCTTATCCTGGAAATTGTGATCTCTGGTAAAGACCTTCCGCTTTTCCACTTTCCCTACAATGCCGTTAACAAACTGGAAGCGAGCGCGGTCAGCCTTTTCCACCTCCTGCTTATTGGTCAGATCAATGCTCCCCTGCTTATAAGGCGGATTCTGATCTTTGCCCTCCAAAGCTGCAGCGGTCACAATCAATTCTTTCAGACCCTCGCCGGTGGTGGAGGTGGTGTCCACCACGGGGCAGCCAAGTTTTTCGCTCAGCAGCTTAGCATTGATTTCTGTCTTCTTCTTTTCGTTGATATCCGCCTTGTTCAATGCCACAACAACCGGAATACCCAGTTCCAGCAGCTGAGTGGTGAAAAACAGGCTGCGGCTAAGGTTGGTGGCATCCACGATATTGATGATCACATCAGGATTTTCATTATTAACATACGCGCTGGTAATACTCTCTTCCGAAGTGAAGGGACTCATGGAATAAGCACCGGGAAGGTCCACGGCGATCAGTTCCAAGTCGCCTGCGTATGTCTTTTTAATAGGCGCCTCTTTTTTGTCCACAGTTACGCCGGCCCAGTTGCCAACCTTCTCATTGCGTCCGGTCAAAGCATTATACATGGTGGTCTTACCTGAATTGGGGTTTCCGGCAAATGCAATTCTCATAATCAATATTCCTCCTCTCGGTTAGTCTTGGCTAACCGTTGTTTAAAAGGTAACAGCGGTCACCCGCTGTACCAAAAATTACACGATAATCGCTTCCGCCAGCTGATCGTCAATATTATACCGGCCATCCTTAATGGATACGGTACAGCTGTGACGGCGACGGGAAACCACGGTGATCGGCTCACCGGAGTAACAGCCCAGAGAAAACAGGAATGAATTCAACTCCTCGTCATCAGTTTCAATAGCTCTGACGGTATACTCTTTACCAATTTCTGCATTTGTTAGATTCATATGTATCACCTGATTTCCAATTGGCTCACCCAGGAATTAGCATATGCTAACTCCTCGAATATAATAACCACTTCTCCCCTATTTGTCAATACCCATTTTGAAAAAATTGGTAGTTTTTCCCTGATCCTTCAATGGAAAGGCCGCCTGCCCACAGGGACAGACGGCCGATAAATCAGTTTTCCATAGTGACTTTTCTGTTCCGATCCTCGATCTTGGCAAGAATCTCACCGGCAACAGAAATGATTTCCGCAGCGTCATCGGCTTCCACCGCATCCGCCAGCAAGTTAATGGCGTTGCTGATCTGTCTTTCCACAGCTTTTGCGGATTCTGTAGACCGGGAGGGACTGGAGTGCAGCATATCATAGACCTTCTCCACTTCTCTGTTGGCTTTCCTGTCGGAGGCTTTGTCCATGAGCAGCTTGACCTTGGAGGCAGCGTTTTTCAGATACGCCACCTCTTCTTCCTGGCGCTGCAGACTGTCAGCAGTGCTTTCATTGGCGATCAAATAAACGATCAGAATAACGGCATAAACAGCCGCGATCAGCACCTGGATAATCAGCGTAGCTTCATAGGTTTCGCTGCCAATGAGAATGAAAATCAAACCAACCAAGAACTCCACAAAGAAATAGACGGTGGAAATGGTATACAGCGAAAGGCCAAATACCACTGCACTGCTGCTTTTACGGGTAAGTATGGGTGTTGCGATTACCATCAAATAGGCAAAATGAATGAAACCATAAGAGATCCAAACAGAAGCCGGATGATCTGTGCCGCCGGCAACGAAGAAGATGGTGTTAAACACAGCCAGGAACACCAGATCCAGCAAGAAAAACAGAATGGACTTTTTACTCATAATGTGCACCTCACAGTCTGCTCAGTACTTCGGCCTTCTTCGCATCGTATTCTGCCTGCTCAATCAGACCGGCATCCAACAGCTTCTTCAGTTTCGACAGGGTTTCCATGGGATCCGGTTCCGCGGCAGCAGGTGCAGCAGGCTGCTGTTGCTGCGGCGCAAAGCCACCCTGAGCAGGCGCAAAGGTCTGCTGAGTCATGGTGCCAAAAGCGCCTGCCGCGCCAAAGCCCAGGCCAAGGCCCGCGCCGGCAGCCGCAAGACCGCCCGCGCCGGAATTGTTGGCCACATCCTTCATGATGCCAACACTCTGCACGCGACCCCAATCGTTGCCCAGAATATCCAAGCCGGCTCTGTCGCCCTGATAACCTCTGGTTCTGGCGATCAGTTCCATCTGGGATTCATCCAGAACATCATACTTGGTGGTGTCAATATCCAGACCAGCTAGAGAGAAGCTGACGCACTTCAGACCGTATTCAGAGAGAATCTCATCAATGTAGGGCTGGATCTTTTCGGACAGCTCGTCCATATAGGCATCAATGCCAATCAGCTCCTGCTCCAAAGCATTCAGGAACTTGGACACGGCAGACTTGATCTTACCCTGGAATTCGCTGGCAAAATAGGTGTCCAGCTCCTCCTGGAATTGATACGGATTATTGCCGCCAATCAGTTTCTCCAGGAACTTGCCGGGGTTGACAATTCTGACCTTATAGGCACCTCTGGCCTTCGCTTCGGTTCTGACGCCCCATACTTTATCACGGACCTGGATGGGGGTTTCTGTGCCCCAGCGAAGCTCTTTGCTGTCGGCCTTGCGGACGAAGTAAACAACACAGTTGAAGGTGCTGATACCGCCGGAGAAGGCATTTCTCAATCTGCTGATAAAGGGATAATTGTTGGTGGAAAGCTTATAGGTACCATTTTCAAACACCTGCTCAATGGTGCCACCCTTAATAAAGATGGCTTCCTCGCCGGGCATGACGATCAGGGTGGAGTTGGTGTTGAAGTCCTCCTCCGGCTGACGCCAGATCAGCAGTTCCCCGGGACCGGTGTTTTTAATTACGTCAGTCCAGTGCTTTTTACCACCATGGAAGGCGACCTCATTGGGATTCTTACTAAACAGTGCCATATGTATTTCCTCCTACGCGTTATAGTCAATTGCTGTATCGGTATGTGAAGCTACAAGTAGCGTTTTCTTCGAATTTATGGATAATCAATTCGGTAAATGTTGCCCGAACATTTATAGAATAGTCTGATGTAAATCTTGATTAGTCCAATAATCAAGCCGTATTTTTTGATAGCCAAAATGGCATACTCCGAACAGGTGGGTTTAAACAGGCAGCGCCGCCGGAGATCCTCGCTGGCATAATGCTGATAGAGGCGGACGCAGCCGATCGCTGCAGGTCTGAGCAGCAGCAATCCAATCACAACATAAATCGCTAAAACAAACAGAAAGCGAAACCAGCCGGGGTAATTCTCCTTGAACCGGAAAATATTATCGGGTAAGTATGCAAAAATACCAAGCCAGGAGAACAGGCAGAGCATAGTGATTCCGATCGCCAAAGATGACAGCAAATAAATCACTACGCTCATTATTGCCTTTCTCGCATCCGTGTTGGGCCGGTTTAACAACCGGTCCAACACATATGCCTGTGCAATAGCCTGTTCTTCTTGACTTGGCATTTCCATAGCATCGTCCTCCGTACAAATGACTAACAGACTGCCACACGAATATTAGCCAAAGTTGTAATTACACGTTCTTCTTCTCTCTCAGCTTGGCCTTCATGCCCTGGATAGCCTTCTCGGTGTAGGGAGACTGGTTCATGGAGCAGTAGAACTTGTCACCGGGAACGATCAGAGCGAATCTGTCGGTATCGATGCTAGCACGCTGCAGCTGGCTGGTAGCCAGGCAGCCCTTGCCGGAAGTAACATAATACTCTTTTTCCACGGATTCACTGCCGGTGGAGAAGTTGGTGATATCTCTGTAGAAGTATTCTTCGGTGGCTTCCTTCTTGCCGTCTTCGTCCATGTTGAAGGTGTACTGGTAAACGAAAACCTGGCTGTCGGAGAAGAAGATCCAAGTAACCTGGTAAGCGGAGCTTCTCCACAGGTTGTCCTTGCCCTTCAGGGAATAAGCCTTCTTGTCATCGAACACATAGCCTTCGAAGTGAACGGGCTCGATCTCGTTGACCTGAGACTCGTCCAGGCCCAACTTATCCAAAGCCTTCTGCTTGATGTTCAGGGACTGAACCTTGGCAGTGATCAGGTTCTCATATTCAGCATCGGTCATAGCTTTCTTTGCAAAGCAGCCAGTAATGTTGTAGAAATAACGAATGACTTCCTGCTGTTCAGGAGTACGGCCCTTCATGGCGTTCTTCATCGCCTGTTCGACATTGATTCTGTCCTTAATTGCGTCTGAGCATCCCATAATATATTCCTCCTAAGATTTTTAAATGCGAGTAAATAAATATGTATTTCAAGAGTAGTTGTGGCACTACTGCTTAAAAACCAGCGGGTTTCTCTACACCCAGAATGGCAAACAGCTGCTGGGCATCCAAGGGAGAATAACCATAATCCCTTGCCATTTCCAGCGCTTCCTGGTAAGTAGGAGAAGTTTTGAAAAATTTTCTGCTGAAATAGTCGTATTTAATGTACGCCAGGAAGTAGTAATAAATGCCACGGGGCTCGATCATCAGGGCGGCATTGATATACTCTTCGATCTGGTTGATTTCAGGACGGGCCAGCAAGAAGGGTTTTCTTCCCTTCAGAATACAAACAGCGGCATAGAAGAAGGTTTCGGAATTATCGAAATTGTCTTCCATGGCTTTTTCAAAAGCAGGCAATGCCTTGTCGTAAAGCTTCAGCTTCAGATAGCACATTGCGATCGAATTATTAAGCTGCTGGTTTTCCGGATTCTCAGCCAGTGCTTTCCGATATGCGCCGGCAAACTTATTGACCTCCGGCATAGGCATGGAATAAACGCTGTTAAAGGTAGAAATGACGATGGGCTTATGGCACCACTCACATTCTGTTTGTCCAGTGGAAACTCTTGCGCCGCATCCCGGGCAATTCATTTCAATGACGGTGTGTGACATCCCTGTTCCTCCTTCGTTTTATGCTGATCTATTAACCGCATTCATGACATATTTCATCAAAAATTCACGGAAAATTCACCATTTATTATACATACCCTTGTCGAATTTGTCAAGAAGTCCACAAAAATAAGAACAAAAATATGAGCATTCTATCAGTAAATGACTAAAGCCCCCATGGCAGCGGGCAAGCAAGTCTGCGATCAAATGAGATGCTTTTGGCGAAGAACGCCTTCGTACAAGCCATCTTTACAAAAACCGGCTTCCACATATCCCCTGGAGGAATAAAAGACCTCCAGTTTTTTGTTGCCTACAGCAGAATCCAGGCGTAAATATCGCTTCCCTTGCCCGGCAGTATAGGCCTCGGCATAACTCAGAAAAATACTGCCGGCGCCTTTGGCATCCACATCCGATGCCAAATGATGCAAATAGAAGGCAGACTCGGGGTCCTGCCAACGCTCATCATCATGAAATAACGCACCAACACAAAGAATTTTTCCGGTCGTTCCGTCCTCCAGGACAAACAGTTCATTCTTGAGCCGCCGCTGTTCGTAATAGCAGAGGGGATAACGCTCATCATACTTGGTGGTATTCCATTGCCGGATTCCCACCTGATCCATCCATGCCACGCGACGCATAATCAGCGCAAATATCTCTGGGATTTCCTGCTGTTTTGCCATTCTGAAAATATAGGTGTCTTTCACAGATTGATCCTCTCCTTTTTTACATTATAGCATAGCCTCGCAAAAAAAGAAAGTGCCATCGTAAGACAGCACTTTCTAAAACTTAATCCTGGGGCTTTATGGTAGGGCATATCTCGGTATGTTTCATAACCTCTCATAACCCCTCATACGGTGTCTAAAGGACTTACAAAAAAACATTGTTTCGCACATCTGCTCATAAGCTGCTCAAATCCCGGCATAAAACCTTGGGCAACTGGGGTAAAACCGGGGTAATTTGCTTTAATAGCAACTACCTTACAACATTCTTTGTTTCGAAAAACAGTCCTCTTTTAATTCCTACTATTTTTCGCACAGTTGCTCCGTTTTTATAACCGTTTTGCTCCGCAATCCTTAAGTATTTTTTTGCATTCTCTTTTTGCCCTTGCAAACCTACTGCGATCGCCAGATTAGAGTGCGCTACAGCATAATCATCATTGGAGTATTCTGCTCGATTTATATTCATCAGTTCAACCGCTCTTTGACAGGCAGTCTGGGCTTGTTGGTATTGTTTAGTATGTACATAGATAGCGCCAATATTACAATAGATATTTGCATATTCAGAATTGAGCTTTTTTGCATTTTCGTAGCATTTAAGTGCTTTTTGATAAGCATTATTTCTTCGATACGCTCGGCCAAGTTTCACCAAAAACAACACATTGTCTGATGCTTTGTCTGTTATAGACAACAAGCATTGGAGTTCATCCCAAAACTTATTCTTGTTCGCAAACTCTGCTGCTTTATTAAATACATTCAGTAGTTCTTTTTCTGTGATTTTCTGACTGGTGATTATATTATCATCGTTTGTGTAGTACTCTGAACCACAATACTCACACATAAAGTGATTAACAGATAATCGTTTTAGCCTTGCTCCACACGACTCACACTTGATTGAAAAAACCTTCTCTATAGATGACTTGCTGTTCTCAACTATCTTTGCTCCGCACTTGTTGCAAAATAACGACCCCTCAGC
Organism: Faecousia sp.; assembly: GCA_045595885.1. Taxonomy (GTDB): domain Bacteria; phylum Bacillota; class Clostridia; order Oscillospirales; family Oscillospiraceae; genus Faecousia. Next base: position 23,567 of record JAZOBI010000077.1, read on the forward strand.
AATCTTGTTTCCACATTCCCTACAAAACATATCTCTTCTCACCTTAATTGGTGAATCCTCCAATCCAAAAAGATAACTGGTCCTCTTTTATTATTGTAGCATATAACAACCCAAAACTCAATAAAAAGCAGGTGCCGTGGCTGTGCGACACCCGCTTTTATTCAAAATCAAGTGACCGTTGGGAAAAAATGGGGCAAATTATGCCAGTTTCAACAGAAAAATCCGCAGAAACAAAGGGCTTATCAATCCAGAGGCTTCATTGTGGGGAACAGGATAACCTCGCGGATAGAATCGGAACCCGTAAACAGCATGACCGCGCGGTCGATGCCGATGCCCATGCCGCCCGTGGGAGGCATACCGTATTCCATGGCGTTGAGGAAGTCCTCATCCAGCATCTCAGCTTCGTCGTCACCGCGCTCACGCTGTTCTACCTGCTTCATGAAACGCTCCCGCTGATCGATGGGATCGTTCAGCTCGGAATAGGCGTTGCCCATTTCACTGTGACAAATGAAGAACTCGAGACGCTCGGTCAGGCGGGGGTCCTTGGGACTGCGCTTGGTCAGGGGGCTGACTTCCACGGGATACATGGTGATAAAGGTGGGCTGGATCAGATGTTCCTCTACCCGCTGGTCAAAGCAGGCGTAGAGGGCATTGCCCCAGGTCTTTTCAGCAGCATCGCTCAGCTCCACGCCCTTGGCCTTCGCGGCAGCAACGGCTTCCGCATCATCGGTGATGGCATCAAAGTCGATACCCACATACTTACGGACAGCTTCCACCATGGTCATACGGGGCCAGCCGGGAGCCAGATTGATCTTCTCGCCCATCCATTCCGCTTCGTAGGTGCCCAGCACTTCCTGCGCGAAGGTGGTAAAGATTCCCTCGGCGATGTCCATCATATCGTGGAAATCAGCGTATGCCTGATACAGCTCGATGGAGGTGAACTCAGGATTGTGCTTGGGATCCATACCCTCATTACGGAAAATACGGCCGATCTCATACACACGATCCATGCCGCCAACAATCAAACGCTTCAGCGGCAGCTCGGTGGCGATACGCATGAACATATCAATGTCCAGTGTGTTGTGATGCGTCACAAAGGGACGGGCAGAAGCGCCACCGGCGATGGTGTTCAGCACCGGGGTTTCCACTTCGATATAACCCATATTGTCCAGGTAGTTACGGATATGCTTAATAAACTTGGAACGGATAATAAAGTTCTGCTTCACCTCGGGATTGACCATCAGATCCACATAACGCTGACGGAAGCGGATTTCCTTATCTGTCAAGCCGTGGTACTTTTCGGGCAGAGGCAGCAAAGACTTGCTCAGCAGAACGATGGACTTGGCGCGAATGGAGATTTCGCCGGTCTTGGTCTTGAAAACCTCACCCTCAGCGCCCACAATATCGCCAATATCGTTCTTCTTGAATCGGGCATACTCTTCTTCACCCATCTCGTCGATCTTGACAAACAACTGGATGCGGCCGGTATTATCCTGTAGGTCACAGAACATGACCTTACCCTGGCCTCGCTTGCTCATCAGACGGCCAGCCACACGGACGATTTTGCCTTCGTAGCCTTCATAATCGGCTTTGATGGTGGCAGAATCGGCATTGAAATCAAACTTGGTGATCACAAAGGGGTCCCGACCTTCGGCTCTCAGCGCCGCCAGCTTGTCCCGACGGATCTGGGACTGCTCAGAGATATTCAGCTCAGGCTGCTGTACATTTTCCGCCATGGCTCAGCCCTCACGAGATACGCTGATAACCTTCATGGTGAAGGAACCGGCAGGTGCGACAAAGGTAAAGCTTTCGCCGGCAGCCTTGCCAACGATGGCGCGGCCAAAGGGAGAGTCGTCGGACAGCTTGTACTCCATGGGATTGGCTTCCTGGGAGCCGGTGATGCGGTAGGTGGTCTGCTTGCCGTTCTGATCCTCCACCACGACGGTGCAGCCCAGACCGACACGGCCGGTAGCTTCGTTTTCATCTTCGATAATGACGGCGTGGGACAGAACTTCCTCGATTTCGGCGATTCGGCCATAAAGCTTTGCCTGCTCGTTCTTGGCAGCATCGTATTCGGAGTTTTCGGACAAGTCACCGTAGGAGCGGGCTTCGGCAATCATGGCGGCGATCTCACGCTCACGGGTAGTCTTCAGATAATTGAGTTCCTTCTCCAGTTCCTGCAGGCGCAGGCTGGTAATCTTAAATTCTTTTGCCATATTTCCATATCCTTTCTAGATAAAAATAGTCATAGCTCCCAATATTATAGTGGATTTTTCCCGGGCAGTCAAGGGATTTTTGGAAGTTTTTGAGAGCATACGGTGTTTGTTTGGGTTACGCGCCCAGAGCCTCCAGAGCAGCCTGGATCTGGGGATCCTCCATGGGATCCAGGGTACCGGCATAGATGGCGTTGGCGGTTTCCCCATCCACTTCCACATAGACTTCCGGCGTAAGCCCCACGCCCTCCAGGCTCTCTCCGTTGGGTGTGAAATAACGGCCGCTGGAAATAGCCACAGCGGAGCCATCGGACAGGGTGTAAGTAATCTGGTAGAAGCCCTTGCCGGAGGTCTGTTCCCCTACCAGAATGGCGGCGTCATACTCCGCCAGCGCGGCGGCAAAGAATTCGGCGGCGGAATAAGAACTGCCATTGACCAATACGGCCATAGGTACATCCACGCAATCGGCATCGGAATAGTCCACATTTTCCTTGCCATCGTAGCTAAATGTGCGGAAAATGGGACCTTCCGGAAGGAGATAATCCAGCACCGCCACCAATTCCTTGGTATAGCCGCCGCCATTGTTGCGGACATCAAAAATCAGTTTTGCGGTGCCCTGCTCCAGCAGCTGTTCCACAGCCGCAATCGTTTCTTCGGCGCAGTTTGTATTGAAATTCACAATGGTCACAAGACCCACATTCTGCTCCAGCATCACGCCGGTGGCCACCTTGGTTTTGACGGTACGGCGCTCTACGGTGTAGGTGATGGACTGCTCACCCCGCAGGACGGTCAGCTCCACCGTGGTTCCCTCGGGACCCTGAATCCGTTCCTTGCCTTCGGCGGTATCCACGCCTGCCAGGCTGACGCCGTCTGCGGCGGTGATGATATCACCGACCAGAATACCGGCCTCCTCTGCAGGGCCGCCCTCTGTTACTTTTGTAACGGAATAGCCCCGGTCTGCCATGACGATGGTAACACCGATGCCTACATAAGCATTGTTTTTATTTTCCAGATAAGCCGCGTAATCGTCCGCGGAAATATAGTAACTCCAGCGGTCCGGCAGGGCTTCCACCATGGCATTGGCGGCCGCGTCCTCCAATGCGGGCAGGTCAATATCGTCGGCATAATACTTTTCCAGCAGGAAGGCTAATTCCGTCAATTTACTTTCCGGGTCAATGCGCTGCCAATTCCCGGAAAGAACCAGAGTCAAGCCGCAGGCCAAGGCAGCCACCAGCAAATAGGAAAGGATCTGAATCAATCTTTTTTTCATAAGGACACCTCACAAAAGCGTTTCCCACAGCCCAAGGGACTGTGGGAACACAATAGAAATCAAACATCAATATACAGTTCCGGGTCTACATATGTACCGTTGTAGGAAATGCCGAAATGCAGATGAGGGCCGGTGGAACCGCCGGTATTGCCCACATAGCCAATGACCTGACCGGCGGAAACATACTCACCGGCGCTGACGATATAGTGGGTCATATGCATATAGATGGAACTGAACCCGTCACCATGGTTGATTTTCACATAATAGCCCGCGCCACCGGCCTGGAAGGATGTAAGGGTAACATAGCCGCTGCGGGTGGCATAAATGGGCGTACCCTGGGGCGCTGCCATATCGATACCATTGTGCATTTTATACTGCCCGGAAATAGGATGCCAGCGCATACCGAAGCGGTCAGTAATTCGATAGTTCTTGGTAGGCGTGATCCAGGTGATGCCATCGACGGTATTGGAGCCGCCGCCGGGAGGCGCTGTGGTGGTAGGCGGTACGGAGGTGGCCAGCCATTCCTGGTATACGGCCTCATCGTACTCATCCTCTTTCGCCGCCAACTCCTCCATCAGCTGCTGCTGACGGTCTTCCGCCTCTTCCATATAAATCTCATACTCTTCGCCCAGAGCTACCAGATCAGCCAGGATTCCGTCAGCTTCGGCACGCTTGGCTTCCATTTCAGTCTGAGAGGCCTGCAATTCCTGCTTGACCACATCCAGTTCCTGCTTTTTCACAAACAGGTCAGCACGGGCCGCTTCCACTTCCTGGGCGACTTCCTTTAATTCTTCCAGCCGCTTGGCATCGGCATTGGCAATTTCGGCAACCATATTCAGCCGATCCAGCAGATCGGAGAAGCTGCTGGCATTGAAGATAACGGACCAATAAGACAGGCCGCCCTGCTCTTCCATAGCACGAATGCGCAATTTATATTTTTCGTTCAGTTCTTCCATGCGGGCTTCTGCCTTATCCAAAGCCTCCTGCTGATCGGCGATCATCAGATTATAGGCGGAAACCATTTGGCTAATGGTTTGGTTCTGACTCTGCAAAATGGCGATCTGCTGGTCGATGGCATCCTTTTGGGCAATCATAGCCAGCATACTGTCCAGGTTTTCAGAGAGCAGTTCTTCCAGCTCAGCCAGTTCCCGGTCGGTGGCTTCCTTTTGATCTTCCAGCTCATCGATCTGATCCTGAATCTCGCTGGAGGAAGCAGCATTGGCAACCGAGCCCAGCAGGCTCAGCAGCAGGCTCAACAACAGGACCATCGCCATAATCAGCGCCAGCAGTGAGGTAAATTTTTTACGCTTGTTCATTGTGATTCTCCTTACACATCCAGGAACTTCCGAATGGAAGTCAAGCTGCCAATGATACCGACGAACAGGCCGGCTGCGGCAAAGGTGATGACCATGGGCACAAGCAAGTCGGAGAAGGGCACCAATTCAATGATATTCAAAGTGTCCATAGCCTCCAGCTTGGTAATCATGGTATCATACACCGCCCAATTCAGGGCAAATGCCAGGCCGGCACCAACCATGCCAAGGGTGAAGCCCTCCACCACAAAGGGAAGGCGTATAAAGCCATTGGTGGCGCCCACCATTTTCATAATGAAAATCTCTTCCCGGCGGTCGAACATGGCGATTTTGATGGTGTTGGAGATAATCAGCAAGGATACCACCAGCAGCACCAGAATCAGAGAAACCGACACGATCCGCAGCACGCTCTGCATGGTGGAGAAGCCTTCCGCCAGTTCAAAATAGGCTGTAATGTCGGCCACGCCGTTGATTTTTTTCAGTTGACGGATGGTTTCTTCCATGAGGCCGTTATCTTCCAGCACCACCACAACACGGTGGCGAAGCGTGTCCGCCTCCACGCCGCTGAAAGCCGGGTCTCCCTCGTGGTCAGCAATAAAGTCTTCCAGCGCCTGCTCCCGGGATACAAACTTGGCGGACATGACATTGTCCAGCGTCCGGATCTCCGTTTCGATGCTTTTGGCTTCCGACTCTGACAGCGTTTCGTCGATATATACCAGCACCTCATTGGTTTGATTCAGCTCATCCACCATGATGGACATATTATATACCAGCGCGGAGAAAATGCCCATGATGAGCAAACAGGCCACCGTAACACACACGGCAGCAAAGGACATGAAGCCATGCAGGAAAATGCTTCGCAGGCCCTCTTTTATCAGATAAAGAAAATTATTGATTCGCATAGCCTTATACCCCACGCACACGGTCGCTGACAATGAGTCCATCATTGAGGGCAATCACTCGATTGCTGAACCGCTCCACCAATCCCATTTCATGGGTTACAACCAACATGGTGGTGCCCAGATTGTTGATTTCCTGCAAAAGCGCCATAATTTCATAGGAACGGGCAGGATCCAGGTTGCCTGTGGGCTCGTCGGCAATGATGGTGGACGGATTGTTCACCAGCGCCCGGGCAATTGCCAAACGCTGCTGCTCACCGCCGGAGAGTTCATTGGGCAGGCGGCGGCTCTTATTATCCAGGCCAACCAGGTTCAGAACATAGGGAACACGCTCCCGGATCTCCCGGCCGCTGGCACCCACCACGCGCATGGCAAAGGCCACATTATCATACACGGACTTATTGGCGATCAGACGAAAATTCTGATAAACAACGCCTACCGTACGGCGCAGATAAGGAATCTCCCACTTGTGAATTCGCTCCAGAGAATAGCCATTGACATATACGGAGCCGCCGGTGGGACGAAGCTCGCCGGTAATCAATTTGATAATCGTGGACTTGCCGGAACCGTTCTGTCCCACGAGAAATACAAATTCGCCGTCCTGGATCTGCATGGAAACCCCGCGAAGGGCTTTGTTTCCTGTAGAATAGGACATCGCAACATCAGTAAATTCGATCATACGCATACTGCTCCATCTTTATAATCATGCAAATTGTACCATATCCCCAGGATGAAGTCAATGGATTAAGCTGCAAAAATAAAAATTTTACGTAAACCAATATGGAAAGACAGCGTCCTGTTTTTGCCCGTATCCTGTACGAGATTCCATATCATCCATTATTGGGGAGCATACTCCAACAGGTCAATTCCCCATAACAAGTAGACTGCCTGAAGCATAGCATCAATATCATCTCTTCTTTCGGCCACCAGTTGCCGGATATGTGTTTTTTCCTGTTCACCGCGGGCGGGGAATCGGTGATTCTCAAAATCAGCCGTCATATCCGATTTCAAATAAACGGAATAGGTGTGACGGTCGTGGTCTGTAATGCAGAGCCAGAATGTATAATCGCCGCCAACCTCAGGATACAGGAACAAAACCAATCCATCTTCGTCCATCACGCGAACAAACCCGCTGTTGCTCAGCACAAACGGCATATTGACATCAAAGCGATATCCACCCTTCTCAACGGAATAATCTGCCGAGGTTACTGAGGATTCTTCACCAAAAATGGGTTCCATATTGCGAACCAAACTGCAATAGTATTTTCCGTAGCTAAAAAACCATATACCCGATAAAGTGACGCCCAGCAGCAACAGCGCAACCAGGGCGATGCAAATTCCGCGGCCAATGAAGATCCGCCTGCTTTTGTTCCATTGTCTTTCTATCTCATTTAGGGGTTTCAAATCATCCTCTGCTGTTTCCCGAATATCCATCCCCGAACGAAGATCGGAAAGCACAATACTGCATCGAGCACAATCCTTTAGATGTTCCTCCACAAATGCCGCGCTTTCCGCGGAGCATACGCCATCATAATACATTGGCAGCATATCCTCAATTACATTACAAGGCAATCTCATTTCATTTCCTCCTTAATCTTCAACCTTGCGCGGTGGTACGTGACTCTGGCCCAGGATTCTGTCTTTCCGAATAATTCAGCAATATGCTTAAATGAAAGTTCGCCAAATACCCGCAAAGAAAACACTTCCTTATATGGCTCCTCCATTGAATGCAGTATTTTGTGTATTGCCAGCGCAGTTTCTTTTTGTAAAAAAACATCCTCAACACTGACATAGCTGGGCAACAGATTTGTATTCGCGTTTGGATCCAGGTGTTTGTTTTTTCTGCACATCGAGAGATATGTGTTCCTGGCAATCTGGCACAGCCAAACCGACACCTTACATTTGCCATCGAAGCTGTCCAGCTTCGCCAAGGCTTTATAGAATGTTTCCTGGGTAATTTCCTCTGCTATGGATTCATTCCGGCAGAGGTACAATGCATACCTGTATACATCGCGAAAATACAAGTCGTACACCTCTTGTAAGTTTGGCACGCCCTCACCTCCCACGCATATATAACGCACGAACGCAGATTTCGTTACAAAAATTATCGAAAAATAAGATAAAAAGGATATGTGCCATGAAAAATGACACATATCCCTTCATATCTTAATTCAACATATATCCATGAATGCGAAACGACGGAGCTGCGCTTTCATCAGCGCAGGTCACGGGAGGTCAGGTACTTGCGGACCATCAGCGCCACCTTGAATACGATGGCATGGTCGAACTGACGCAGGTCCAGACCGGTCAGCTTCTTGATCTTCTCCAGGCGGTAGACCAGAGTGTTACGGTGCACAAACAGCTTCCGGGAAGTTTCCGATACATTCAGGTTGTTTTCAAAGAATTTATTGATGGTGAACAGGGTTTCCTGATCCAGCGAATCAATGGAATTCTTCTTGAATACCTCGCTGAGGAAAATATCGCAAAGGGTGGTGGGCAGCTGGTAGATCAGGCGGCCGATACCCAGATTTTCATAGTTGATGATGGTCTTCTCCGTATCGAAAACCTTGCCCACATCAATGGCGGTCTGAGCTTCCTTATAGGAATCGGCCAGGCTGCGCAGGTGCTCGACAATGGTGCCGATGCCAATGACAGTTTTGACAAACAGTTCATTTTTCAGCGTTTCTTCCATGCTTCGGGCAATACGGTACAGATCCTCATTATCGGTATCCGCAGAGATCTGGCGCACAACGGCGATGTCCGTTTCGTTAATGCTCAGCACAAAATCCTGCAGCTTATCCTGGAACATACCGGACAGCACATCCACCGTTGCCACATCGGCATGACCCACCTGGCGAACCAGGAACACGGCTCTGGGTGTATCGGTGACGAAATGCAATTCTTTGGCGCGGATGTAAATATCACCGGGCAAAATATTATCCAGAATAATATTCTTGACAAAGGTGCTCCGGTCATGCTTTTCCTCGTAGGACATTTTCGCTTCGTTCAGGGCGATGTAGGCAATGGCGCAGTAAGTCTTGGCAGCCTCATCATCACCGGAGCAGAACACAGCGTATTCCATATTTCCGGTGCTGCTGAGAATCGCCTTATAGGCTCGCTGCCCAAAGGTCACCACATTTTCACCGGCACCGGATACCTTCACGGCAGCATCCGGCCAGCGTTCACCCAACAAGGAAACATCGGTGCTGGAAACAACGCAGCCGTCCATATCCAAAACGCCGAAAGAACGATCGGCTACCTCCCGCAATTGCTGGATCACATTTTGAAAAACACTATTGGACATAAAACGCCCTCCTATATCCTGCATAAATGCGTAATACACAAAAATCTACATACAGTATACATCCCTTTTGCACATTTTGCAAGTACCTTTTGACATTTTATTGCAAAAACAGGGCTCTATTTTATGTAATATACCAATAAAACAGGCCACCGTCCAGGGTGGTGGCCTGCTTTGGTATGTGAAAACTGCTACATATCCAGGCCGGCAATTTCATCAGAAGTCAATTCCCTTGCATAGCCTCTCGGCAGATCCCCCAATTCCAACATTCCTTCCCGCCGCCGCTCCAGGTACAAAACCGTCATGCCACGGGAAGCCATCATGCGGCGGACCTGATGATACTTACCCTCACAGACCGTGATCAAGCTCTCCCCTTCTCCCAGCGGCTCCAGCTTTGCCGGAAGACACTTCAAGCCGTCACGCAGGGTCAAGCCGTCGGCAAAAGCCGCCACATCGTCCCGGCCGGCGGTGCCCTCATGACAGGCATAATAAACCTTGGGCACTTCCTTTTTGGGTGAGATCAGGCGATGCAGCAGATCTCCGTCGTTGGTAAACAGCAACAAGCCTTCGGTGGCCTTGTCGAGGCGGCCCACAGGCTTCAATTCCTGATGCGCATATTCCGGCGGCAGCAATTCCATAACGGTGCGATCCTGTTTGTCCTCGGTAGCGGTGACGAAGCCCGCCGGCTTATTGAGCATCAGCACAATCCGCCGCTTGCCGCCCAAAATTTCGCCATCCAGGCAGATAGTGCTGCCGGCAGGATCCAATTTCAAACTGCCGTCCTTTACAGCCGCACCATTGACTGTAACTCTTCCGCTTTTTATTATGGCCTTCACTTGACTTCGGGTGCCAACGCCGCTGTCGCACAAAAATTTGTCCAATCGCTCCATGATTCCTCCGTTCTATCGCCTCCATGATGTGAATAAGCTGTAGTGCAGATGATACAGATTACAAAAACGGAGGGATTTCTATGTTTGTCATGACCACTAAGGTGGATAAAAAGAAGATTTTCATCGCCGCGGTGGCGGCGATTGCTGTCATTGTGGGCATCATCGCCCTGTTTGGCGGCAAAGATACGCCGACATCCGCAACCAATTTGGTGACCGGAAATGAGGATCGCGTTCAATTCATAGCCAGTTTCGGCTGGGAAGTGGTAACCTCCCCGGTGGAATCCGGACAGGTGCGAATTCCCGCGGAAAGCAGCGAGGTGTTTGACAGGTACAATGCCCTGCAGCAATCCATGGGATATGACCTCACCGACTACGCCGGAAAAACCGTGATGCGCTATGTCTACAAAGTGAAGAACTATCCCGGTGCCACGGAGGATGTGTATGCCACGCTGCTGATTTCCAACAACCAGGTCATTGGCGGCGATATTACCGACACCTCCGCAGACGGCAAAATTCAGGGCTTTCAGGCAAGCCGGGAATGATGCGGTAAATGGTTGTTTACATGATTATCCTATCACATTTTCTGCCTCTTGACAAGGTGAAACAGGAATGTTACACTATCTCCAACTGAATACAGATCTTCAGGGCGGGGTGTGATTCCCCACCGGCGGTAAAGTCCGCGAGCCTTTGGGTTGAATTGGTGAAATTCCAATACCGACAGTATAGTCTGGATGGAAGAAGATGCATTTTTTACTGATTTATGCCCTGAGTATATGCTCGGGGCATCTTTTTTGAGGTGAGAAAAATGAAATTTGAAACAAAGAAACTGGTTTTACTGGCTATGTTGGCAGCTGTGGCATATATGATTGTGGCACTGGTGCGGATTCCTGTGGTGTTGTTCCTGAAATATGAGCCCAAGGATGTGATTATCGTTATCGGCGGTTTTCTTCTTGGACCTATGGCATCGTTTCTCATTTCCCTGGTGGTCTCTCTGCTTGAGATGATTACCATCAGCGAAACCGGCCCCATCGGCGCTATTATGAATCTGCTTTCCACCTGCAGCTTTGCCTGCACCGCAGCCTGGATCTACAAGAAAAACCACACCCTCAAGGGCGCGGTTTTGGGTTTGGCCATTGGCTCTGCGGTGATGGTCGTCACCATGCTGCTGTGGAATTATCTGATCACGCCGCTGTATATGACCGGCACTTCCCGCTCCGATGTGGCTGCTATGCTGATTCCGGTTTTTCTTCCCTTTAACGCTTTGAAGGCCGGCTTCAACAGCGCTCTGACACTGATGCTTTATAAGCCTTTGGTCAACGCCCTGAGAAAGACCCGGTTGGTGGAGGAGAAAACAGGCAAGGGTTCTTCCCGCATTGGGCTTTACCTGCTGGCCGGCATTTTGCTGGTGACCTGTATTCTGTTGCTGCTGGTGCTGCAGGGAAAAATCTGAAAAAAGATGCCACAGACTCCGCTCTGTGGCATCTTTCATATTTCGGGCAGGAGCGATTCCGGATCGGCTTGCTGAGGCATTCCTTCGTCATGGGCGCAAAGCTTGTGCAGTTGCAGAGCAGGCATAAAGGGAATCAGGCTCAGCAGTGCCCGGCGCAACGCTTTTTCCGGCTTGCAGGAACGGTAGACCCGGTACAAGGCCCAAGCCTTTACCAGCCTATGCAGTACAACCAATGTACAGCCCAGAATCATGCAAATGTTTGCGGTTGCAAGATCCCGCTGAAAGGTCGGACCGACCTCCCCGCTCTCTGCGCCCAACCAATGAAATACACCGTATAAAGCGGCAACAACCGTCAGCGAGAGCATCTGCACAATGCTGTAGCATAACAGATAATCCCTGGCCATTGCCAACATCAGCAAACCCCAGCGCCAGAAGCTTTTCCGCTTCGAACCTGCGCGGCCATCATGATCCGCAATATTTCCAAGTGTCCACTGCTGAAACAGCGGAAGCCAGGCCATCCAGGAGGCATCCAATTCACGCCGCCGGCTGATTCGATACAGCGCGCCGGCATATGCAAAATAGGAATAGCAAGAAAAAGTCAAAACAAGGAAACTCAGGACGATTGTCATCGTAAATACGCCTCCTTCCAACGAATGCATCCAGGATTATTGTATATTATTGTGGAAAATAATGCAAGTTATTTCGCAACAGGTCTTTCTTTTTCCAAAAAAATGTGATAGTATTATAGTGTATATTTATGTGCCCAAAAGGTTTTGGGTTTTCAGACAACGATTACAGAATACACAGTTAAGGAGCATGAAATGATTACTGTCAATAACCTCGGTATGCAATTCGGCGGCCAATGGCTGTTCCAGCACGTAGATCTGCAGTTTTTGCCCGGCAACTGCTACGGCATTATTGGTGCCAACGGCGCCGGCAAGTCCACCTTCCTGCGAATCCTCACAGGCGAGCTGGAATCCACCAACGGCAGCATTTCCGTTGACCCGGACAAGCGGGTATCCGTTCTGAAGCAGAATCAGAACGCCTACGATGAATACAGTATTCTGGATGCCGTCATTATGGGCAATCAGCATCTGTATGACATTATGAAGGAAAAAGATGCCATCTATGAGAAAGAGGACTTCTCCGATGAGGATGGTCTGCGAGCTTCCGAGCTGGAAGCGGAATTTGCCGAACTGGGCGGTTGGGAAGCAGAATCCGACGCGTCCCGTCTGCTGCAGGGTCTGGGTATTCCCACGGAAATGCACTATGACGCCATGGCCACCACCGACCCCCGTCTGAAGGTGAAGGTGCTGCTGGCTCAGGCGCTGTTTGGCAATCCCGACATTATCATGCTGGACGAGCCCACCAACAACCTGGATATCGAAGCCATCAACTGGCTGGAAGATTTCCTTTTGGACTTCCCCGGCATGGTCATCGCTGTGTCCCACGACCGCCACTTCCTCAATACCGTTTGCACCCATACTGTGGATATTGACTACGGCAAGATCAAGATGTATGTGGGTAACTACGACTTCTGGTACGAATCTTCCCAGATGGTGCAGGCCATGATCCGCAACAAAAACAAGAAGAACCAAGAAAAGATCGAAGAGCTGCAGCTGTTCATTCAGCGTTTCTCCGCCAATAAGAGTAAGGCCAAGCAGGCTACCGCCCGCCGCAAGCTGCTGGACAAGCTGACCGTGGAGGAAATGCCCTGCTCCACCCGCCGCTATCCCTTCGTGGGCTTTATGCCGGAGCGGGAGCTGGGTAAGGATATTCTGACGGTGAAGGATGTTTCCGTTACCGTTGACGGTGAAAAACTGCTGGACAAGGTCTACTTCTCTGTGGGCCGCACCGACAAGATCGCCTTCGTTGGTGAAAACGAGAAGGCGCAGACCGCCCTGTTCCAGATTCTTATGGGTGAACTGGAGCCGGACGAAGGATCAATCAAGTGGGGTGTTTCCACCGTTCGCAGCTACCTGCCCAAGGACAACAGCGAATACTTTGAGGGCAATCAGATGGAACTGGTGGATTGGCTGCGGCAGTACTCCGTTAAGAAAGACGATGTGTACCTGCGTGGTTTCCTGGGTCGTATGCTTTTCGGCAACGATGATGTTTTCAAGCCCGTCAACGTACTGTCCGGCGGCGAAAAAGTGCGATGCATGCTGAGCAAAATGATGCTTTCCGGCGCCAATGTGGTGCTGCTGGACCAGCCGACAAACCACCTGGATATGGAATCCATTCAGGCTGTCAACAAGGGTCTGGAAGCCTTCCAGGGCGTGGTGCTGCTGGCTTCCCACGACCACGAAATGCTGACTTCTACCTGTAACCGTGTCATCGCCTTCCAGCCCGACGGCACCATCATCGACCGCTACGGCACCTACGATGAGTACCTGTACTGGATGGCGCAGAAAAAGGCTAACGGCTAATTTACCTGTCATTGCGAGCCAGTCCGCACTCTGGTGTGGCAATCCCCCCATTTCAAGCCACCCCCCTAACCAGGAGATTTTCACGCCAGTGTGAGCACCGGCTCGGAATGGCATTGTTTTAAGGAGTAAATAAAATGAAAAAAATCTTAGACATTATCACCGAAAAGATGCAGGCTGCTTTTGTGGAAGCCGGCTATGACGCGTCTTTCGGCCGGGTCACCGTATCCAACCGGCCTGATCTGTGCGAATATCAGTGCAACGGCGCTATGGCCGCTGCCAAGCAATACAAATGCGCCCCCATCATGATCGCAAATGCCGTTGTGGAAAAGCTGGACAAGAATGACTATTCCATGGCAGAAGCGGTTATGCCCGGCTTTATCAATTTGAAGCTTTCCGACACTTTCCTGCAGGGCTATCTGCAGGAAATGCGTGCCGCTGAGGACTTTGGCGTAGCAAAGCCCGGCGCGGGTAAGACCATCGTCGTCGACTACGGCGGACCCAATGTGGCAAAGCCTTTGCACATCGGCCATCTGCGTTCGGCCATCATCGGTGAATCCCTGAAACGGCTGCATAAATTTATGGGCTACAACACCATCGGTGACATCCATCTGGGTGACTGGGGTCTGCAGATGGGTCTGATCATCACCGAGCTGCAGGAGCGCCAGCCGGAGCTGTGCTACTTTGATCCCGAATACGCCGGTGAGTATCCGGAAGAACCTCCCTTCACCATTTCCGAGCTGGAGCAGATTTATCCTGCCGCCTCCGCCAAAAAGAAGGAGGACGAGGATTTTGCCGATCGGGCTCACATCGCCACTTACGAGCTGCAGCAGGGCCGCCGGGGCTATCGGGCTATTTGGCAGCATATTATGAAGCTGTCCGTGGCGGACATGGCCAAGATCTATGACAACCTGAATGTGTACTTTGAAAGCTGGCTGGGCGAAAGCGATGCCGACCCCTACATCCCTGCCATGATTGAAGATATCAAGGCACAGGGTCTGGCGGTCATGAGCGAAGGCGCTCTGGTAGTGCCCGTGGCCGAGGAATCCGACAAGAAGGAAGTGCCTCCCTGCATCCTCCTGAAATCCGACGGTTCTGCCATCTATGCCACCACTGACCTGGCCACCATGGCGCAGCGTATGCAGGATTGGAACCCCGATAAGATGCTGTATCTGACCGACAAGCGGCAAGCGCTGCACTTCGAGCAAGTGTTCCGCACCGCCCGGAAATCCGGCATTGTCAAACCCGAAACTGAGCTGGAGCACGTGGGCTTCGGCACCATGAACGGCGCCGACGGCAAGCCTTTCAAGACCCGCGAGGGCGGCGTGATGCGGCTGGAGCGGCTGATCGCGGAAATGACCGAGTTCGTCCACGCCAAGGTGGTGGAAAACCAGATCGTGGCAGAATCCGAGGTGGAGGAAACCACCCGCAAGATCGCCATGGCTGCCCTGAAGTACGGCGATTTGAGCAACCAGCCCACCAAGGACTATGTTTTCGATATGGATCGATTTGCCGCGTTTGAGGGCAATACCGGCCCTTACATCCTGTACACCATCGTGCGGATCAAGTCCATCCTCAGCCGGTACGGCGCCTGGGAACACTTGCCCATCGCCTCCCCTGCCAACAGCTACGCCAAGGACTTGATGCTTTCCATCACCAAGTTTGGTCCTGCCCTGGAAATGGCCCTTGCCAATTCCGCCCCCAACCAGATCTGCGCCTACATCTATGATCTGGCGGGCTGTGTCAACAAGTTCTACCATGAAACCCCCATCCTTAAGGAAGAGGACGAAGCAATTAAAGCAGGCCACATCGCGCTGATTGGCCTTGCCAAGGATATTCTGGAGAAATGCATTTATCTGCTGGGCTTCGAAGCTCCGGAGAAAATGTAAATGGCAGCAAATAACGCCCGACCAATCGGTCGGGCGTTCTGCTTTATGTAGTGGAGAGGGCTTGCTTTTTGGCTTTCCGGTCCTTCAGCAGCCAGGGCAAATAGGCAACGAAGAACAACGCGGTTACAACAGCTGCCATAATGCAGGTGCGAAGCACAAAATTGGGGGGCAGAATGTCCAATACGGAAGGCGTGTCCTCCGGCTTTGCCAGGAACAGATAGTTGGCGCCGGGGCCAAGGTAGCGGTTGGTAAAGAAGGCCACCACAGCCAACACTACAAGGCAGCCCCAGGAACGGATAGCGGATTTCACCGTCGGACGCATCCCATGGACAAAGATCATGTAAAATACGGCCACATAGCCCAGAGTGTGCTCCAGCCAGAACTGGTAGTAGCGGAACCGGGTGGGGCCGGTGTAGGTGATGACGGTAGGGGTAATGAGGGCAAAGATGGAACCGGCAAACACCCAAAAATACACAATATCGAACAGCTTTTGGCTTTTTCCAACTACCATATAGCTGGAAAACACCACTGCCCAGCCGCAGACTGTAATGGGCAGGTGATCAATGGGATTGGGGCCAAGGGTCGGCACACCTACCAGCCGCCAATAGTAGGACATTTCCGAAAAAATCAGCAGAAAAGCCAGAATATAGCGGAAATAGCGTTCATTTTTGTATTCACGAATCCGATTCCGGAAGCGCCAAATCAGGAAAATGACAGCCGCAACCACGATAATCGGAAGAAAATGCGGCAAAGTAAAGTTGCGGAACTCTACCTCAGTACCCGCGCCGAAGAAATGCTGAATCCATTCACGCATATTACTCTCTCCTCTTAGCGCCAATTCTGGGCGTTTTGGGTGTTGTACAGGTCGGCATAGATACCGCCCTTTTGGAGCAGCTCCTCATGGGTGCCACAATCGGTGATGCGGCCCTCGGCGATGGACACGATGCGATTGGCTGCCCGGATGGTGGACAGGCGGTGGGCAATGATGAGCGTAGTACGGCCCACAGCCAAATTGCCAAAAGCCCGCTGGATCTTGGCTTCCGTCACGGAACCCAAGGCGGAAGTAGCCTCGTCCAGAATCAGAATGGGTGGGTTTTTCAGGAAGATCCGGGCAATGGCCACCCGCTGCTTCTGGCCGCCGGAAAGAAGCGTGCCCCGCTCGCCCACATAGGTGTCAAAGCCATTGGGCATAGCCAGGATGTCCTCGTAAATTTCCGCCTTCTTCGCCGCTTCGATGACTTCCTCCATGGTGGCGTTCGGCTTGCCATAACGAATGTTTTCAAAAATAGTATCGGCAAACAGGAACACATCCTGCTGGACGATGCCAATATTTTGATGGATGCTCTTTTGGGTCACATCACGGATATCCTGGCCGTCGATGGAAATAACGCCTTCGTCCACATCGTAAAATCTGGGGATCAGCTGGCACAAGGTAGTCTTGCCGCCGCCGGAGGGGCCAACGATGGCCATGGTTTCGCCGGGCTGCACCGTCAGCGATACATCCCGAAGCACATCCAGGTCGCCATCATAGGCAAAGGTGACATTCTCTACCCGGATCTCGCCCTTGACATTGGCCAGGGGCTTGGCATCGGCCTTGTCCTGCACGGTGGGTTCGGTACGCATGATATTTACAAAGCGGTTCAGGCCCGCAAAGCCATTGGCAAACATTTCGGAAAAGCCGGTGAGCTTACGCATGGGGCCGGTGAAGGAAGAGATGAACAAAGTGAAGGTCAAAAGGTCACGATAGTCCATTCTGCCTTCCATAACAAACCAGCCTCCCAGGCCAATGACGATGACATTCAGGCTGCACAGGAAAAATTCCGTGGAGCTGTGGAACATACCCATAGCCTTGTGGAAATTGCGCTTGGAAGTCTTGTAAATTTCGTTTGCCGCGGTAAAGCGGGCGTTTTCCACAGGCTCATTGGCAAAGGCCTTGGCAGTACGGAAGCCGGAAAGGCTGGACTCAATCTCCTGATTGATATGGCCGGTTTTTTCTTTGGCGGCAGCGGACGCACGGCTCATGCGTCGGCGCATGGTCATCACCACCGCCAAACAAACGGGAATCATCAGCGCCACCACCAGAGCCAGTTCCCAGCGGATGGCAGCCATGTAGATCAGCGCACCGATGATGGTGCAGGTGGAGGTCAGCAGATCCTCCGGGCCATGGTGGGCCAGCTCCGTCAGCTCGAACAAATCGGTGGTCAGCCGGCTCATCAACTGGCCGGTTCGGTTGGAATCATAAAAATCACAGCTCATGTCCTGCATTTTGGTAAACAGATCCTTGCGGATATCCGCCTCCACCCGGATGCCGAAAGTGTGGCCAAGGTAAGCGACAATAAAATTCAGGCAGGAGCGGAGCAGATAGCTGCCGATAATCAGCAGAATCACCGTAAAAAATACCTTATACATTTGGCCGGGCAGCCAGGTATAGAGCGCTTCTCTGGTGATCATGGGAAACGCCAGATCCACAGCGGCAATGCCGCAGGCGCAAAGCACATCAACGGCAAACAGTTTCTTATGATTTCCAAAATAGGACAAAAAGATCGCCAAAGGCGATTTTTTCTTATAATCAATTTTTTTCATCTACAAATCCCTCCAATTTATGCTGTTATTATAGCACTTTCATAAAAAACTGCAAGCACAAAAAGCAAAATGACCAGCGCAGGCAGTCGAAGCAAACACAAAAAGAGCGCCGCGGTTGCGACGCTCAAAAGGCTGCAGAATGTGTACGGCAAATACGGCACCGATTTTTTTCATCATATCATAGCGAATCGTTATCTGTCAACCCTTTTTGTCTTCGTGCTGTGTATTTTTGTAGTTTGCACAAAAACATTTCCCGTTATTTGTGTAATACCCCATCTTGCATAAATGCCAATCGTCTGCTACTATATAGACAGAAAGGGTGATACCAATGTACTAACAAGTAATCCCCTATCGCACTTAGGTGAAGCGGTTGAAGGTTGGCCAACAGGATAACCAGCAAACCAAAACAAAACTGGGCAAAATTGTTTGAGTAAGTTGTGTAAGCAGAAAGTAGTATGTAACAAAGGACGAGCCAATCAATGGAACCGGTACCTAAGGTAACAAGACGAACCGGAAAGGAAAAATCGCCGACACACAAGATCATCCCACTGACGGGAAGCCGCCGAAATGAATATGCGGCAAAAGAAAGTGAACCGGAAAAGATTTGGAGCAGAAGGAACGTCAATCCGCAGAAAGAGAGGTTAACCAATGATGTTAGATAATAAGAGTGAAGAGTAATGACCCTTGGCTGAAGAAGAAACCGAAAGGTTATCAGTCAAGGGTCATTACTATTTTCTCTTTCAGCCCCATCGGGGCTTTTTTTATTTTGTAAAGGAATAACGGGTGATATAGCCTTTTCCGTCGCCGGTGGTGACGATGATCATATCATCACATTCGGATACATCCAAAACGGGAAACATGGCGTGCTGACGGACATAGGCTACCGGATCATCGGTTTCCACTTCCAGAATCTCCCTTTGGGCGTACTTGCTGCCGCCGCAGGGGTTCATGGCTTCAATACACAGTTCATATTCATGCATCTTGTTGTTCCTCCAAATCTTCATTATCCATTACGGTGTATCCGGCGCTGATCAGGCCTTGCGCCAGAACACCGGAACCTTCTATAATTGTGCCGGTAAAAGTGCCATCATAAATATGGTGTACACCGCAGGTGGGGCTGCGGGATTTCAAGATGACACATTCCACATCTTCTGCCTTCAGCTGCTCCAAAATCTGAGCCACAGCATTTCGGACTTTTTCATTGGGAATATTGCCGTTTTTATCCACCAGGATGCCGTTGACGATTTCCATAGGTGTGCGGGGAATACCCAAACCGGCCAGCACCTCCGGGCAAACCGGGATCACTTCCCTGCCCTGAATGAATTCCATAACCTTGTGATCCAAATTGTTGCCACCGGAGTATTTGCAATTTTCGCCCAGCAAGCAGGCGCTGACAACGGTCTTTTTCATACCCATCCCCTCCGGGGAATAGTATATCACAAAAACGATTGCTGTGTCAAATTGTAGTTTACCGTTTCGACTACAACGCACCGCTCCCAGGGCAAGGCCATAGCCTTGCCCTAGGATTATACCGGAAACGGACAGCCCGATAACCGAAAATTTGCATTTTCTATATTTCTATGCTACAATAAACAAAAAACACAGGAGGTATTATTATGACTCGAGCAGAACGGGCGGCAGAATTATTTGTGGAAGGCTACAACTGCGCCCAGGCGGTAGCCATGGCATTTTCCGATTTGATGGGACTGGACGAAAAACGAACCGCAAAGCTCTCTTCCAGCTTTGGCGGCGGTATGGGACGAATGCGGGAGGTCTGCGGCGCGGTCAGCGGTATGCTGCTGGTGCTTGGCGATCTTTATGGATATGACGAGGATGTTGGAACCGTGAAAAAGGAGCATTATGCCCTGGTGCAGGAGCTAGCCGGTCAATTCCGGGAGAAAAATGGCAGCATCGTCTGCCGGGAGATTTTAAAAAATCCCCCTTCCGATCCTGTCCCCAGCACCCGCACGGAGGAATACTACGCCCAGCGGCCCTGCGTGCGGATGGTATATACTGCCGCCAATATTTTGGAGGAATACATTGCTGCGCATCCCTTTGAAAAATAAGGAGTATGATCAATGAAAAAAATAGCCCGCATCATCCTTTCCATTATTCTGACTGTGTGGGAACTGGGTGAAATCTTGTTACTACCCACCCTTTTTTTGCTGGTCGGCATACTATATCAGCTGCCTTGGCAGTATTATGCCATCTTCATAGGTGGATATTTTGCCCTGCTTCTCCTCGGAGAATTGGCAATCCATCTGATTATCAAGGCGCTGAACAAGAAATACGCCTCTCGTTTCGTTGCGAAAATAGAAAGAATCGTTGCCAGATTTTCCGAAGATACCGAAAATCCGCCCAAGAAAGACAATTGACATTCTGAACAAAACACGATATACTATATGGGTGAAATTATGGGCAAGTGTACAAACGCAGGCCCAAATCTAATGAAGGAACAGGTGACTTTTATGTACATGGATGATTACAAGCGCTGGCTGGATTTTTCTCTGGAAGACGAGGATTTGTCCACGGAGCTTGCCCTCATTGAAGGCAAGGAAGAAGAAATCAAGGATCGTTTCGCGGTAGCGCTGAAGTTCGGCACCGCAGGTCTGCGCGGCGTACTGGGCGCAGGCAGCAACCGTATGAACATTTATGTGGTCCGTCAGGCCACCCAAGGCCTGGCCAACTGGGTAAAAACCCAGGGCGGTAAGCAGTTGGTCGCTATCAGCTATGACAGCCGTATCAAGAGTGATGTATTCGCCAAAGAGGCCGCCTGTGTGCTGGCTGCCAATGGTATCCGCGTCCGCATTTATGACGCGCTGATGCCCGTTCCTGCTCTTTCGTTTGCCACCCGTTACTATGAGGCCAACGCCGGTATCATGGTCACCGCTTCCCACAACCCTGCCAAGTACAACGGCTACAAGGCCTATGGCCCTGACGGCTGCCAGATGACCGACGATGCCGCCGCTGTTGTTTATGAAGAAATTCAGAAGACCGACATTTTGGAAGGCGCAAAGCGGATCGCTTTCGAGGAAGGCGTCGCCCAGGGTCTGATCGAATATGTGGGCGACGATTGCAAGGAAGGCCTGTATGACGCCATTAAGGCCTGCCAGGTCCGTCCCGGTCTGTGCAAGACCGCTGGATTGAAGCTGGTCTACTCTCCCCTCAATGGCTCCGGATTGGTGCCTGTCACCCGGATTTTGGCTGACATCGGCATTGACGACATCACCATCGTACCCGAGCAGCAGTATCCCGACGGCAACTTCCCCACCTGCCCCTACCCCAACCCCCCAATTTTCGAGGCGCTGCGGCTGGGGCTGGGGTTGGCGAAAGCAAACGGCGCCGACCTGATGCTGGCAACCGACCCCGATGCTGACCGCGTTGGCATCGCTATGAAGTGCCCAGACGGCTCCTACGAGCTGGTTTCCGGCAACGAAGTGGGCGTTCTGCTGCTGGACTACATCTGCGAAGGCCGCATCGAGAAGGGCACCATGCCCAAGAACCCCGTTGCTGTCAAGAGCTTGGTTTCTACTCCTTTGGCCGACGCTGTTGCTGAAAGTTATGGCGTGGAAATGCGAAATGTACTCACCGGCTTCAAGTGGATCGGCGATCAGATCGCAGGCCTGGAAGCCAAGGGCGAAGTGGAACGGTTCATTCTGGGCTTTGAAGAAAGCTATGGCTACCTGGCAGGTCCCTATGTCCGGGACAAGGACGCCGTGGTAGCATCCATGCTGATCTGTGAGATGGCCGCTTACTACCGCAGTATCGGCTCCTCTGTCAAGAAGCGGCTGGAAGCCATTGACGCCAAGATTGGCCGTTATCTGAACAAGGTGGATTCTTTCGAATTCCCCGGACTTTCGGGTATGGACAAAATGGCCGGCATTATGACCGACCTTCGGAACAATCCCCCTGCCGAGATCGGCGGCTACAAGGTCACCAAGGTTGTTGACTACAAGAAGACCGAGGAAACCGGCCTGCCCAGCGCCAATGTGCTGGTATATACCCTGGACGGCGGCGCGACCGTCATTGTCCGTCCCTCCGGCACCGAGCCCAAGATCAAAACTTACTTCACCACTTTGGGCAAAGATCTTGCGGAAGCCGAAGCACAGAAGGCTGTGCTGGCCCAGGCGTTGAAGCCCATTTTCGCATAATCCAAACAACCTTTCCGGGCCGCCATCGACGCAGATGGCGGCCCGGATTTTTGCCCATTGGGAAATAATGGTTGTCATTTAGGGACAAGTGTGATATAATGATGGACATAATGGAGAAATAGGAGCCTTTGTTGCTATAGGAGGATACTTATGAACATTGTTATTGCAGGCAGCGGCAGAGTAGGCGTTATGCTGGCCAAACTTCTTTCCGCGGAGGATCACAATCTGACGCTCATCGACTCCAATCAAGCCCGTCTGACCGAAGCCTGTGAGCGTTACGATGTGATGGGTGTACATGGCAACTGCGCATCCCTTCCCGTGCTGCAGCAGGCAGGCATCAGCGATGCGGATCTGCTGATCGCTGCCACAAACGGCGACGAATTGAATTTGCTGTGCTGCACCACGGCCCACGGCATGAATCCTGGCATCCATACCATCGGCCGTATCCGCAATCCCGAGTATTCTCAGCAGATTCACGCCCTGAGAAATGTGTTTGCCCTGGATTTGGCCGTGAATCCCGAATCCCAGGCCGCCCGGGAAGTGGAACGCCTGCTGCGATTCCCCGGTTTCCTGCGCAGAGATACCTTTGCCAACGGTCGCACCGCTATCGTAGAGTTGCGGGTGGATGCCGACAGCAAATTGCGGGATGTTCCGCTGCACCACATGAACAATATTGTCAAATGCCGGGTGCTGGTGTGCGCCGTTTTGCGTGATGGTAACGCCATTATTCCGGGCGGTAATTTTGTACTGCAGGAAGATGATCGGATCTTTGTCACCGCCCCCACCAGCAACCTGTCCATTTTGTTGAAAAATTTGGGCATTGTCACCCGAAAGGTGCGCAAAGTTCTGATCTGCGGCGGCGGAAAAATCAGCCACTATCTTGCGGAGAAACTCTGCCAGGGCGGCATCTCTGTCAGCATCATAGAGAGAAACTATGACCGCTGTGTCCAATTGGCCTCCCTTCTGCCGGATGCCAGCATCATCCACGGTGACGCCACCGACCAGGCTCTTCTGGAAAGCCAAAACCTCAGCGATTGCGACGCTTTGGTGACGTTGACCGGCATGGATGAACTGAATATGATCATTTCCCTTTATGGCACCAGCAAGAATGTGCCGCAGGTCATCACCAAGCTGGGACGGGCAGAAAACCGCAGCATCAGCGATGATTTGGCTCTTGGCAGCATCATTTGCCCCAGAGAACTGTGCTGCGATGATATTGTGCGATATATTCGCGCTGTGGAAAATCACAGCGGCAGCGCCATTTCCGTCCATTCCATCGCCGATGCCCAGGTAGAGGCCATCGAATTTTTGGTGGAACGGGATACCTTGCATTGTGGCAAGGCACTGAAGAATATCAAGCTTCGCAGCGGTGTGCTGCTGGTCAGCATCACCCATGGCAGCATGACTCAAATTCCCGGCGGTGACTCTGTATTCCAGGCAGGCGACATTATTGTCGTAGTCACCAGCGAGCGGGGCAGCCTGCGGCAAATTAACGATATCTTCGCATAAGAGAGGTCTGCATATGAATTACAAAATGATGGGCAAATTCATAGGGCAGATTTTGATGGTAGAAGCCATATTTATGATCCCCGCCATGCTGATCAGCCTGGGTTACGGAGAATACGCCGCTGTGCAGAGTTTTCTCATCGCGATAGCCGCCTGCGCTGTGGTGGCGCTGACGTTGAATCTGCTTTGCAAAGGCGCGCCCAGCGCGTTTTATGCCAAGGACGGTTTGGTTTGTGTGGGTTTGAGCTGGATCGTACTGAGTTTATTTGGCTGCCTCCCCTTCTGGCTGAGCCGGGAGATCCCCAACTATATCGACGCGTTTTTTGAGATTGTTTCCGGCTTTACTACCACCGGTTCTTCCGTGGTGGCCAATGTGGAAGGTCTTTCCCACGGTATTATCTACTGGCGGTCTTTCAGCAATTGGTTGGGCGGTATGGGCGTACTGGTATTCCTGCTGGCCTTCACCGGTGAAAAAGGCAGCGGATTTACCATGCACCTGTTGCGGGCAGAATCTCCCGGTCCCAATGTAGGCAAGCTGGTTCCGAAAATGCGCACCACCGCCGGCATTCTGTATTTGATTTACATCGGCATGACGATTCTGGATTTCCTTTTCCTGATTTTCGGAAAAATGCCGGTATTTGAAGCGGTTTGCACCGCCATGAGCACAGCCGGCACCGGCGGTTTTGGTGTCAAAAACGATTCCTTCGCCTCCTTTAGCCCCTACATTCAGAACGTTACCACCGTGTTTATGCTTCTGTTTGCAGTAAACTTCAGCTGCTACTATTTGCTGCTGTTGGGACAGTTCAAGGCGGTTTTCAGGGATGAGGAACTGCGGGTTTTTCTGTGTATTATTTTCGGTTCCATCCTGCTGCTGACACTGAATAACCGAAGCCTGTACGGCACCTGGGAGGAGGCCTTCCGCCATTCTGCCTTCCAGGTGGGAACCCTGATCAGTTCCACCGGCTTTGCCAGCACGGATTTTGACCTTTGGCCCAGCTTCTCCAAGGCGATTTTGATGTGTATCATGGTGGTTGGCGCCTGTGCAGGTTCCACCGGCGGCGGTTTGAAGGTAGCCCGCCTGCTTCTGATCTTCAAAAGTCTGCGGCGTAACATCCGCAAGATCCTGAATCCCAGAAAAGTACAGGTTGTCCGCAACAACGGTGTCGCGGTCAGCGAAAACGTGCTGGATAATGTCAACGCCTATTTGGGCTCTTATGTTCTGATCCTGTTTATCAGCTTCGCGTTGGTAAGCCTTGACGGCTTCTCTGTGGAAACGAATTTCTCCGCTGTACTCAGCTGCTTTAACAACATGGGTCCCGGTTTCGACGCAGTGGGCCCCACCTGTAACTTTGGCGGTTACAGCACATTTTCCAAAATTATCCTGAGCCTGGATATGCTGCTGGGGCGGTTGGAAATCTTCCCAATCCTGGTTTTGTTTTCCCGTTCTACCTGGAAACGGTGATTTTTTCAAAAAAATATCGCCGTTCCTTAACTTTACTCTTGCTTTTTTGCGCAAATAGAGTGATAATATTTTGTGGTATGATTTGTTTATCACCACAATACCTGTTATATTCCTTCCGGTTTTCCCGCGCTCGTCGGAAAATCGGAGAAAGAAGGTCATATTATGAGAAATGTCGGCACTACTTCCCGGGGTATTCGTGCCCCTATCATTCGTGAAGGCGACGATTTGGCAAAAATCGTTGTTGACAGTGTTCTTGCCGCCGCTGAAAGCGAGGGCTTCCGGTTGCATGATCGGGATGTTGTGGCACTTACAGAATCCATCGTCGCGCGCGCCCAGGGTAACTATGCCTCTGTGGATGCCATTGCCACCGATGTCCGCAACAAGTTGGGCGGCGAAACTGTGGGCGTAATCTTCCCCATTCTCAGCCGTAACCGCTTTGCTATCTGCCTGCGCGGTATTGCCAAGGGCTGCAAGAAAATCGTTCTGATGCTCAGCTATCCTTCCGATGAGGTGGGCAACGAATTGGTCAGCCTGGACGCGCTGGATGCCGCCGGTGTCAACCCCTTCTCCGATGTGCTGAGTCTGGAGAAGTACAGACAGCTGTTTGGCGCCAACCCTCATCCTTTCACCGGCGTGGACTATGTGGCCTACTATGGCGATCTGATCCGGGAAATGGGTGCTGAGGTGGAAGTTGTATTCGCCAACGACTGCCGCGCCATTCTGAATTACACCAAAAATGTGCTGCACTGTGACATTCACTCCCGTGCCCGCACCAAGCGGCTGCTGCTGGCCGCCGGCGCTGAGCGTGTTTGCGGCATGGATGATATCCTCAACACCTCCATCGACGGCAACGGCTACAATGAGCGTTACGGTCTGTTGGGCTCCAACAAGTCCACTGAAGACAAGATCAAGCTCTTCCCCCGGGATTGTCAGGATCTGGTGCTGGACATTCAGACAAAGCTGCTGGAAAAGACCGGCTGCCATTGTGAAGTGATGGTATATGGCGACGGCGCGTTCAAGGATCCTGTCGGTAAGATCTGGGAACTGGCTGACCCCGTTGTTTCCCCTGCCTACACACCCGGCCTGGAAGGCACGCCCAATGAGCTGAAGCTGAAGTATTTGGCTGACAACGACTATGCCGGTTTGTCCGGCGCAGAGCTGAAAGCTGCCATTGAAAGCGCCATTCGCGAAAAAGATGGCAATCTGGTGGGCAGCATGGCCTCCCAAGGCACAACCCCCCGGCGCCTGACGGATTTGATCGGTTCTCTGTGTGACCTGACCTCCGGCTCCGGAGACAAGGGCACTCCCATTATTTTGGTACAGGGTTACTTCGATAACTACACCAACTAAATATTTATGGACCGTCGAGGACACCGGCCCCTACCGTGTACTCTATAGCGCCATCCAAACTGAATAAATTTGGATGGCGCTTTTTAAGATTTATGCTTGACAAGCATAGATGCTTATGCTATAATTTTCCGCGGCCTTCCGAAAAAATCGGTTTTGGCCTTTCTTTATGTCAAAAAGGAGAGAAATACTATGGATTTGCGTAACGTAAATTTCGTGAATATCGCGCCTAACTCCGACTTCGGTATTTCCATTTCTTCTTTGCTGGATACCGTTGGTATTGTCAACCCCAATTTTTCTGAATATGCTGTTTTTCCCGGCTTTTGTGATGTGCATGTGCATTTCCGTGAGCCGGGTTTTTCTTATAAAGAGACCATTTCCTCCGGCAGTTATGCCTCTGCCCGGGGAGGCTACACGGCTGTTTGCACTATGCCGAACCTGAATCCTGTTCCGGATTCTGTGGAACACTTAAATCAGCAGCTGGAGCTGATCAAAACCGGCGCCTGCATCCATGTATATCCCTATGGCGCCATCACGATCGACGAAAAGGGAGAGCAGATGGCTGATCTTGCCGGCATGGCGCCCCATGTGTGCGCTTTCTCTGACGATGGTCGGGGCGTACAAAACGACGCCATGATGCGCGCGGCTATGGAAGAAGCCAAGCGCCTGGGAAAAATGATCGTTGCCCACTGCGAAGTAAATGAATTGCTGCGGGGCGGCTACATCCACGATGGTCAGTACGCCCAAACCCACGGTCACCGGGGCATCTGCTCCGAAAGCGAGTGGGCGCAGATCGCAAGAGATTTGAAGCTTGTAGAGGAAATCGGTTGTAAGTATCATGTCTGCCACATTTCCACCAAGGAAAGTGTGGAGATCATTCGGCAGGCCAAGGCTCGTGGCGTGGATGTGACCTGCGAAACAGGTCCTCACTACCTGGTGATGGATGACAGTTGGCTCCAGGAAGATGGTCGGTTCAAGATGAATCCACCGCTGCGATCCAAAGAAGATCGGGAAGCCCTTGTACAAGGTATTCTTGACGGCACCATCGACATGATCGCCACCGATCACGCTCCCCATTCCGCCGAGGAAAAATCCAGCGGTTTGGAAAAGAGTGCTTTTGGCGTGGTTGGTATTGAAACCGCCTTCCCCATTTGCTACACCTACCTGGTCAAGCCCGGCATCATCACCCTGGACCGGCTGATGGAACTGCTGGTTTGGAATCCCAGAAAACGGTTTGAACTGCCGCTGGGCAACGATTTCAGCCTGTGGGATTTGGGCTCGAATTATGAAATCGATCCTGCCGAATTTCTTTCCATGGGCAAAGCTACTCCCTTCCAGGGCTGGAAGGTACAGGGTAAATGTTTGCTCACTGTCTGCGACGGCAAAATCGTCTACCAATACAGGAAATAACATCTTCGGAGGTAACAATATATGGCAAAGAGAACAGACATCAAAAAAATTCTGATTATCGGCTCCGGCCCCATTGTCATTGGTCAGGCAGCGGAATTTGACTACGCCGGCACCCAGGCTTGCCTGGCACTGAAGGAAGAGGGCTACGAGGTTGTACTGTGCAACTCCAACCCTGCCACCATTATGACCGATACCATCATTGCCGATAAGGTTTATATGGAACCCCTGACCCTGGAATATGTAGCCAAGATCATTCGCTATGAGCGTCCCGATGCCATTATTCCCGGTATCGGCGGTCAAACAGGTTTGAACCTGGCCATGCAGCTGGAAAAGAAGGGCATTTTGAAGGAATGACGTGTCAAGCTGCTGGGCACCTCTTCTGCTTCCATTGAGCGGGCAGAGGTCCGCGAGCTGTTCAAGGAGATGTGCCAGAGCATTGGCGAGCCGGTCATCCCCTCCGAGATCACTTACTCCATCGAGGAAGCCAAGGAAGCAGCCGCCCGCATCGGCTATCCTGTGGTGCTGCGTCCTGCCTTTACCCTGGGCGGCACCGGCGGCGGCTTCGCCTACAGCGAAGAAGAGCTGATCGAAGTAGGCCTGAATGCTTTCAAGCTGTCCCCTGTTCATCAGGTTCTGATCGAGAAGTCTGTCAAGGGTTACAAGGAGATCGAATTCGAGGTCATGCGGGACTCCAATGACCACGCCATCACCATCTGCGGCATGGAAAACATTGACCCCGTAGGTGTTCACACCGGCGACTCCCTCGTTGTTGCCCCCATTATGACCCTCAGCCAGGAGGATGAACGGATGCTCAGAGAATCCGCGCTGAAGATCATCCGCGAGTTGAAGATCGAAGGCGGCTGCAATGTGCAGTACGCCAAGCATCCCACCACCTCCGAATACTACCTCATTGAGGTTAACCCCAGAGTTTCCCGTTCCTCCGCCCTGGCCTCCAAGGCTTCCGGTTATCCCATCGCCCGGGTCACCGCCAAGATCGCCGTAGGCATGGCATTGGAGGATATCAAAATCGCCAACACCAACGCCGCTTTCGAGCCCCGACTGGATTATGTGATCGCCAAGCTGCCCCGTTTCCCCTTCGACAAGTTCGCCTCCGCCACCAACCTGCTGGGCACCCAGATGAAGGCCACCGGCGAAGTCATGGGTATCGGCTCCAATCTGGAGGAAGCGCTTCTGAAGGGCGCCCGCTGCCTGGAAATCGGCTGCTGCCACTTCCACCTGCCTAAGTTTGACGGCAAGACCACAGAGGTACTGCTGGACTATATCAAGGAATTCCGGGATGACAACATTTTCGCCATCGCTGAGCTGATGCGCCGGGGCGAATCCGTGGAAGTCATCCATGAGATCACCAAAATTACGCCCTATTTCCTGGAAGCTGTGGAGCGGATCGTGGCCATGGAAAAGAAGATCGCTGCCCATGTAAACGATCTGGAAGTTCTGGCAGAGGCTAAGAAGATGGGCTTCGGTGATAAGTTTGTGGCGAAGCTGTGGAATCAGAAAGAAATTGATGTCTTCAACTTCCGTAAGCAGCACAACCTGTTCCCCGTCTATCGCATGGTGGACACCTGCCACACCGGCGCTTATATCCCCTACTTCTACTCCAGCTACACCGGCGAGAACACCTCTATTCTTACCAATCGGAAGAAGATCGTAGTTCTGGGCGCAGGCCCCATCCGTATCGGCCAGGGTGTGGAATTTGACTACTCCACCGTCCATGCTGTTATGACCATTAAGAATGCCGGTTACGAGGCCATTATTATCAACAATAACCCCGAGACCGTTTCCACCGACTATACCACCGCTGACAAGCTGTACTTCGAACCGCTTACCCCCGAGGATGTTATGAACATCATCGAATTCGAGAAGCCCGAAGGCGTTATCGCCTCCCTGGGTGGTCAGACCGCCATCAACCTGGCACAGCCGCTGACGGACCGGGGCGTAAAAATCGTTGGTACCGACTGCGCTGCCATCGACAAAGCAGAGGATCGCAACGCCTTTGAAAATCTGCTCAATGAGCTGGATATCCCCCGGGCCAAGGGTCGGGCTGTGACCAGAATTGAAGACGGCATCGCCGCCGCGGCGGAGATCGGCTATCCCGTGTTGGTGCGTCCCTCCTTCGTGCTGGGCGGCCGGGCCATGCAGATCGTTGCCAACGAAGAACAGCTGCGCCACTATCTGCGCACCGCTGTTGAAATTGACGAAGACAAGCCTGTGCTGGTGGACAAGTATATTGAAGGCCGCGAGGTAGAGATCGACGCCATCTGTGACGGCAGAGATGTATTTGTGCCCGGCATCATGGAGCTGGTGGAACGCACCGGCGTTCACTCCGGCGACTCCATCTTCGTCTATCCCTCCTTCTCCATCTCCAACACGGTCAAGGGCATCATTCTGCAGTATGCCAAGAAGCTGGGTCTGGGTATCGGTATTGTGGGCCTGTTCAACATCCAGTTTATCGTGGATAAGGATGACAATGTCTTTATTATCGAGGTGAATCCCCGTTCTTCCCGTACCGTTCCCTTCCTGAGTAAGGCCACCGGCTATTCCCTGGCTGATATCGCCACAGAGGTCATCCTGGGCAAGAGCCTGAAGGAACAGGGCATTTTCGACATTTATCCCGAAGAGAAGCAGCGCTTCTATGTAAAGGCACCTGTGTTGTCCTTCAATAAGATTCGCGGCTTGGATGCCTACCTGTCCCCCGAAATGAAATCTACCGGCGAAGCCATCGGCTATGACCGGAGCATGACCCGTGCTGTGTATAAGGCTCTGCAGGCCTCCGGCATGCACCTGCAGAACTATGGCACTGTGCTGGCTACCATCGCCGACAAGGATAAGGAAGAGGCGCTGCCCCTGATCCGCCGGTTCTACAATCTGGGCTTCAATATTGAAGCCACCCAGGGTACCGCCAAGTTCCTGAAGGAGCATGGCATCCGTACCCACGCGCTGAACAAGATCAGCGAAGGCAGCGAGGAGATCCCCAATGCGCTGCGGCAGGGTCACATCGCTTATGTGATCAACACCAGAGACCCCGGCATCAACCAGCAAGACGGCTTCGAGATCCGCAAGATCGCCACCGAGTACAATGTGACTATGTTCACCGCGCTGGACACTGTTAAGGTGCTGCTGGATGTGCTGGAAGAAACCACGCTGACCATTTCCACGATTGATGCTTAATAGATGACCGTAGGGCGGGGGCTTGCTCCCGCCGCTACCACAAGAGGTAACCCTATGATTTTACGACCGTTTGTTGTAGACGATTGGCAAACGATTGCCCAGCATCAGCACCCCGGCATAACGGAGGAGCAAGCAAAAATGCTGATTGCGCAGTGGGATATGAAACAGTATGACGGTCAACATTTTGAACAATTAGCTATGATTTCAGGCGAGCGAATCGTGGGTTATGTGTCCTTATTCGGCCAATCTGACCACATTGCAAGCGAGGGTGTTGAAGTTTATGCACCCTATCGTCGAAAAGGCTTTGCTTATGAGGCATTAGTCATGCTAATTCACCATGCAAAGAACCTTGGTTATTGTACAATGATTGCACAAATTCGGCAGGATAACCATGCCTCTCTGGCACTCCATAAGAAGCTCGGTTTCGTAATTACAGGTCAATTTACCAATAAGCGCGGAAATCCTGTATATACCCTATCCTTATCCCTGTGACAAGTAACGGCGGGAGCAAGCCCCCGCCCTACAATTACATTCCCCCAGAAGCACAAAGGAGGAACTATGAAACAAAGTATTTTCACCATTGTCAGCAATACACCGCTGACGGATGTTGTTTACAAAATGGTCCTGGAAGGCGACACCTCCGCCATTACAAACTGCGGTCAGTTCGTGGATCTGCGGCTGCCGGAAAAATATCTGCGCCGACCCATTTCTGTCTGCGATTATGACAAAACTACCCTGACCCTCATCTACAAAGTCGTGGGCAGCGGCACGGAAATCATGGCTTCTCTGCCGGTTGATACGAAGTTGGATATTCTCACCGGATTGGGTAACGGCTATGATACTTCCCTCTCCGGACAGCGCCCGGTGCTGGTAGGCGGCGGCGTGGGCGTACCGCCCATGTTCAATCTGTGCAAGAAGCTGATCGCTGAAAGCAAGCAGCCCCAGGTTGTGTTGGGCTTCAATGCAGCAAGCGAAATCTTCCTGGCCGAAGAATTCAAGGCGCTGGGTGCCGAAGTGTACATTGCTACCGCTGACGGCAGCATTGGCACCAAGGGTTTCGTCACCGATGTGCTCAAGAACTTGGAATATACCTACTTCTACTCCTGTGGTCCGAGCCCGATGTTCAAAGCCATGGAAAATGTCATGACCACTTCCGGACAGTACTCCTTCGAGGAGCGGATGGGCTGCGGTTTTGGCGCCTGCATGGGCTGCACCATTCAAACTAAGTCCGGCTACAAGAGAGTCTGCAAAGATGGCCCCGTATTTTTCCGCGAGGAGGTGTTCGGATGAGCACAAAAGTAAATCTGTGCGGTATTGAAATCGACAATCCTGTGATCCCCGCTTCCGGTACCTTTGGTTTCGGCAAGGAGTTTGCTGAGCTGTATGACATCAATATCCTGGGCACTTTCTCCTTCAAGGGTACTACTCTGGAGCCCCGGTTTGGCAATCCCACTCCCAGAATCGCTGAATTTGACGGTGGTATGCTCAACGCCGTGGGTCTGCAGAATCCCGGTGTGGATCACGTAATTGCCCACGAGCTTCCGGAAATGAAGGGGTTTTTCCACAAGCCTGTCATGGCCAATGTATCCGGTTTTTCCATCGAACAGTATGTAAAAACCTGCGAAAAGCTGGATAAGGAAGAACAGGTAGGCTGGCTGGAAGTCAACATTTCCTGTCCCAATGTTCATGGCGGCGGCATGAGCTTCGGCACAGATCCTGCCATGGCCCGGGAAGTGACCCAGGCGGTCAAGGCCGTCACCACCAAGCCGGTCATTGTCAAGCTGAGCCCCAATGTCACCGACATTTGTGCCATCGCCAAGGCCTGTGAGGAAGGCGGCGCCGATGCGGTGAGTCTGATCAACACGGTGCTTGGTATGCGCATCGATCTGAACCGCAAAAATCCCATCATCGCCAACAAAACCGGCGGAATGAGCGGTCCTGCGCTGCTGCCTTTGGCTGTGCGCATGGTTTACCAGGTATATGAAGCCGTGAATATTCCCATTGTGGGCATGGGCGGTGTGAGCCGGGCCGAAGATGTGATCGAGCTAATGCTGGCGGGCGCTACCGCTGTGGAAGTAGGCGCTGCCAATCTGGTGGATCCCTACGCCTGCAAGCGGATCATCGAAGACCTGCCCGCTGTTATGAAGAAATACAAAATTGAAAATTTGAAAGATCTTATAGGAGGTGCCCACTAATGGGAAAAGACGTAATTGTAGCATGTGATTTTGCATCTGCTGAAGCAACCTTTGCATTCCTGGACAAGTTCGCCGGTTGCAGCCGCAAGCCTTTCGTGAAGATCGGTATGGAGCTGTACTACGCCGAAGGCCCCGCCATCGTGCGTGAAATCAAGGCCCGTGGCCACAAGATCTTCCTGGATCTGAAACTGCACGATATCCCCAACACCGTCAAAAAGGCCATGACTGTTCTGAGAAACCTGGATGTGGACATCACCAACCTCCACGCCGCAGGCACCAAGAACATGATGAAGGCCGCTCTGGAAGGTCTGACCCGTCCTGACGGCAGCCGTCCCCTGTTGATCGCCGTGACCCAGCTGACTTCCACCGATCAGGAGAGCATGGAGTCCGATCTGATGATCCACGCACCCATTGATGAAGTGGTTATGCACTACGCCCAGTGCGCTGCCGAAAGCGGCCTTGACGGCATCGTCTGCTCTCCCCTGGAAGCCGGCAAGGTGCATGACCGCTGCGGTAGGAATTTCCTGACCATTACCCCCGGTGTTCGCTTCGCTGACGGCGATGTGGGCGATCAGAAGCGGGTTATGACCCCCGCCGCAGCCAAGGAGATCGGTTCTGACTATATCGTTGTGGGCCGTCCCATTACTGCCGCTGCTGACCCTGTTGCCGCCTACGAGCGCTGCGTTGCGGAGTTCTGCGACTAAGGTGTTTTCATAAAGAGAAAGGAATCGCAATATGCCATTTACTCCCGATGAAATTTTGCAACTGATTCAAAGTTTGATCTGGCTGCTGGCCGGTGTTGGCATTTTTATCGTCGGTATGAACTTTATGAGCGAAGCGCTGGAAAAGAGCGCCGGAACCGGTATGCAGAAGATGCTCGGCAAGATCGTCAGCAACCGTTTCTCCGGTGTTGGCGTTGGCGCCGGTGTTACCGCCATTATTCAGAGTTCTTCCGCCACATCCGTTATGGTCATTGGCTTAGTCAATGCCGGTGTTATGACGCTGATGCAGGCCACCTCCGTCATTATGGGCGCCAACATCGGCACCACCATCACCGGCGTTCTGGTAGCCTTGAAGAATGACTATTTTAACATGGTCATGTACTTCCTGGCTTTTGCCGGCGTGATGATGAGCTTTATGAAGAAGGAAAAAGTCAAGCTGGCAGGTCTGCTGTGCAGCGGTCTGGGCTTGATCTTCGTAGGTCTTGAGATCATGAGCAGCGATCAGGCTTTTGGCAACGCATTGATCAAGGAACTGTTTACAAACATTTTTGCTGTCATCGACTTCCCCTTGTTGCTGATTTTGGTGGGCGTGATCTTCACCGCTTTGATTCAGAGTTCTTCTGCCGCCACCGGTGTTGTCATCACCATGGTCGGTACCGGCGTTATGGAACTGGTTCTGGCGCTGTTCATTGTGCTGGGCGCCAATATCGGCACCTGCGTCACCGCGCTTCTGGCCTGCGCCGGTGCCAATGCCAACTCCAAGCGGGTCGCTTTGATCCACTTCACCTTCAATGTCATCGGTACTGTTTTGTTTACCGCCGTCATCTGGATTTTCCGTCAGCCGGTGATCAATCTATTGACCTCTATTTTCCCCGGCAGCGATCCCATGTCGCTGCAGATGCGCGTATCCCTTTTCCATGTGATCTTCAATGTATCCACTACACTCCTTCTGCTGCCCTTTGTCAAGCAGCTGGTGACCTTCTCCAGAGCCCTGATTCCGGAAAAAGAGGAAATCAAACAGGAGCACGCGCTGCGTTTTGTGGACGATCATATGCTGGCTATGCCTTCCGTTGCCATGGCTCAGGTCAAGCAGGAAATGGATTATATGCTGTCTTTGGCGGAAGAAAACATCCGGCTATCCTTTGAAGCCACGCAGGCCGATCCCACCTGCTTTGGCAAAGCTGTTTCTGAAAACGAGGAGATCATCGACTATACAAACGGCGCGCTGACCCGGTTTTTGATCAAGCTATCCGCGGAAATCAGCGCCAGTGACGAAGCGACCATCGGCGCCTACTTCCATGTGCTCAATGACCTGGAACGCATCGGCGATCATGCCGTCAATTTCTATGACATTGCCCAGGAAATGTGGCAGAAAGAACTGGTCTATTCTGACGACGCGAAGCAGGAACTGAAAACCATGTGTGACGCGGTGCTTTCCATGTTCCTCGTGGCAAAAACCGCTTTTGTGGAGAATAACTTCACCTGTCTGCCCGAGCTGAGCAAATGGGAAGAACAGGTAGACGAAATGAAAAAGGCCCTCACCGGCAAGCACTACACCCGCCTGTCCGAAGGCAGCTGCAGTGTGACCCACAGCCCCTACTATACCTCCACCGTCATGGGTCTGGAGCGTGTGGCTGACCACCTGGTGAATGTGGGCTACTCCATCCAGAACCCCACCGGCTCCCAGAAGGAGCATCTGTAAAAACATCGAAAAGGAGAACCAAAATGGAAGCCTATAAGAGAGAGTTTATTGAATTCCTGCAGGGCGCAGGCGTTTTGAAGTTTGGCGATTTCACCGCCAAGTCCGGCCGCAAGATTCCCTACTTTGTCAACGCCGGCATGATCAAGACCGGCGATCAGATCACCAAAATGGGCGAATTTTATGCCAGAGCCTACATGGAAAAGCTGGGTAAGAAGCAGTCTGTTTTGTATGGACCTGCTTACAAGGGTATTTCCCTGTCCATCTCTGCCGCTGTGGCATTGTCCAAGAACGGTCTGAATCTCCCCTTCTTCTTTAACCGTAAGGAAGTGAAGGATCACGGCGAAGGCGGCGTATTTGTGGGCTATGTACCCCAGGCTGGGGAAGAAATCGTGATTATTGAAGACGTGATCACTGCCGGTACCGCTATCCGTGAAAGCATGGAAATCCTTTCCCATTTGGAAGGCACCAAGGTGATCGCCACCTTCATTATGGTAGACCGCAAGGAGCGCGGTCAGGGCGAAAAGGGCGCTATGCAGGAAATTGAGGAGCAGTTCGGTTTCCCTGTCTACTCCGTCATTGATGTGTACGACATCATCGAATACCTGGAGGAAGATCCTGCCAACGAAGAAAATGTCACCCGGATCAAGAATTACCTTGCCGTGAACGGAGCGAAGTAATATGCGCAGTTTAATCTCTATTCTGGATTTTTCTGTGAAGGAGCTGGACAGACTGATCGCCACCGCCGAGGACATTGCGGAGCATCCTGAGGCCTACTGGGATGCCTGCGCTCACAAGAAACTGGCGACTTTGTTCTTCGAGCCCTCCACCCGTACCCGTCTGAGCTTTGAGGCGGCTATGCTGGAGTTGGGCGGCAGCGTTTTAGGCTTTTCTGAAGCAGGGTCTTCCTCGGCCGCCAAGGGAGAAAGCGTCAGCGACACTGCCAAAACTGTCAGCAACTATGCTGACATCATCGCCATGCGCCATCCCAAAGAGGGCGCGCCCTATGTTGCCAGCCGGGGCGCTACAATCCCTGTGATCAACGCCGGCGACGGCGGCCATCAGCATCCGACCCAGACATTGGCCGACTTGCTCACCATTCACAGAGAAATGGGGCGGTTGGATAACCTTACCATTGGTCTGTGCGGCGATTTGAAGTATGGCCGTACCGTTCATTCCCTGATCGAGGCCATGAGCCGCTACCGGAATATCCGCTTTGTGCTGATCTCGCCCAAAGAGCTGATGCTGCCGGACTATGTCCGCGTGGGTGTGCTGGACAAGCATAGAATCCCCTACTGCGAGGTTACTTCTTTGGAAGATGCCATTGCGGAGCTGGATGTGCTGTACATGACCCGCATCCAGCGGGAGCGCTTTGACGATCCCGAAGAATACAAACGGCTGAAGGACAGCTATGTGCTGACCGCCGAAAAGATGGCTCACGCCAAGGAAAGTATGGCCGTTCTGCATCCCCTGCCCCGGGTCAACGAGATTTCCGTGAAAGTGGACGAAGATCCCCGAGCTGCCTATTTCCGCCAGACTCTGAATGGTAAATATATGCGCATGGCCCTGATTTTGAAACTGCTGGAAGAGGCCAAGCGCGATCCTATGCGGGAAGAAATCGACACCGACGGCTGGGTGTATGACAAGGTGTGCAAAAATGCCAAGTGCATCGTGCAGACCGAGCAGGAGCTGCCCCAGGCTGCCAAAATGGCAGAAGGAGCCTGGCGCTGCGTTTACTGTGAGCAAAAGGTATAATGGCTCTGCCACCGGATACGAACAACACCTGTAAATCAAACAATAGACAAAGTTTTAGAACCAGTTTGTGCTGAGCGCGCAAACTGGTTCTGTTTTCCGGAAAGATTCTTGTTATAGAACCGGGATCAGCAACATGGTTTCCCCATCGGGCTCTCCTTCCAGCTGATTTACCTGCTGAATGAGCTCCACTGTAGACCCAGCTCCCTTTGCCAAGTCCCAAAGCGTCCTCTTCCCGGCACATCGCAGCACAACAGAAGGACGCAGCGGATCCGACCCTTCTTTTTCCCCCGGCAGAAGATCCGTAATCATGGCAATCCCCTGCTCCGCGTCCGAAACGGTTTCCAGTTTCAACCGCATTTGTCCCTGCTGTTCATCCGGTTCCATGGCAGACAGGCGCACCATGGAACGGCTGTTATCTCTCAGCGGAAAACGCCATTCCTCATTTCGGTTTTCCGTACTGCAACCTAAGTTTCCTTCCAGATCATAATACAGGGTTTGGCACAAACAATTGATCTGATTGACCATATCGTTTCCTTCCCGAAATTGGGTTGGCTGATCCGGAAGCCAGGTCACATCGACCACCTCCCCTGCTTCCGGTGGGAGAAATTGCGGAATACACAGCTCCTCTTCCGTTCTGTCCAGAACCATTGGCAGGGTAACTGTTTCCATGGCTGTATCGAGTCTTTGCCCGGGGATGTATGCGTCTTCCGCTACCCGAAGGATTTGTCGGTCAAAGATCACATATTGCCCCACCAGGCCGCATTTGATCCGCACGCCACTTTCCGACACATCCGTGTCCAAAGCGGAAACCGCCATGACCATGGACAATGCCGCGTCCTTATCATATTCCCGATCCAAATCCGCGTACTGGGCAAAGGGATAGCTTCCGTTCCACTGTTGTATTTTCCCATCATCGGTCAGGTAAAGCAACGTAATGATACAGTTTCCCTTAAAGACCATCCGGCTGCCCACTACCGTCTGCTCCGTGACTGACGGATAGATTCCACAACGAACCAGCTGCCGCGGCAAGACAGGCAGCGCAATCTCTTCTTCCAGGGTAAACACCTTTTCCCCGGCTTCTCTTGGAAGTATTGCCGGATAATCTTTGCGCAGCAGCTGCAAATCTTTTGGGGGCTGTCCCGGACTGAAAATCGTCTGTTCCGTCGGTTCAAGCACCTCCACCTGCAAGCCCAGGGATGCTCTGACCATCATTTTTCGGGCAGAAAGTGTTCTGGCATCCACGAACCGAAGGCAACAGTTCAGGCGAATGATGCCCTCCCGGTGGCTGTCTTGCAGGCTCCACTTGGCCTGAAAGGGCAGCCAGGTTTCCATACATCTTGGACCGGAATCATCCTCCGGCGCGTAAAGCACCCAGACGGTGACACCGCAGGTTGCTGCTATTGTGTCATTTCTCCATTCCTTGCTCCGCAGTACCGGTTGACCCCAAGCACAGATTACCCGACTAATATCCGGCATTTCGTCCGGCAACCGCAGCTCCTGATTTTGTTCCAAATTATTCGTTTCCCATAAATCCCGATGTAAGTATTGGCAGTTTGATTGATTCCATTGCAACTCCATTTTGACCACTCCTTGCGTTAGGTTCCACACTAAAGCATATTCTTTCCGGGACAACTTTATACCATTATTTCTTCCCCAGCACTACTCCAACACAAATCAGTCCGAAACCTATGCAGCTGCAGAAGAATCCGGATTCAAAAAATAGGGAAATCAATAAGCCAACACCAAAAGCGGCTATCGCACAACCCCAAAGCTGGTTTTTCCTGCACATAAAAACACCCCCTGCCAGAAACTATGCAGGGGGTGTATCATTATTGACCGGCATCCAAAACCTCTTTGCAAACTACCAGAACTTTCGACAAAATGGGCACGCAAACTGTGGTGCCATAGCCGGCATCCTCCACGCAAATGATAAATGCCAACGGGTATTCTTCGTCGGATACGAAGCCGGCAAACATGGCATTGGGCTTCCGGTCACCGGAAACCTGAGCTGTGCCGGATTTTGCGCATACCATCATGCCGGGGAAATTGTCTGCTCCATAGAGATTTGTTACATTATTGGCCATGAATTCAGCCAGAATCCGGGCGGTTTCCTGGGACATGATCCGCTCCCGGGTAACCGTTTGCGCCTCGTAGGTCCGCAAAGGTCCAACCTGCACCGATTCCACCACATAGGGTGTCACACCCTGGCCGCCATTGGCCACAGCACCAAGAAAGGTCAGGAACGCGCAGGGATTGATCTGGTCATGGTACTGCCCAACAGCGCTCCAGGCCAGTTCCACATCCGCAGCATTCACCGCATCGTAATTACCCGCGGCGGTGGTGATCCCATCGAACAAAATGCGGCTCGTTACTCCAAATTGAGAAACATAGCTCTCCAACTTTTCCGCGCCCAGGAGCAGGCCAAGCTGGGCATAAATACAGTTGCAGGAGCGTTCCATCGCGGTTTTCAAATCCAGTGTGCCATGGGCGCGTTCGCAGGTAACCGCATCCACGCCAAATTCATACCGGCCGGTGCAGGTAAAGCTGCGGCTTTGGATATCCGGAATTTCCTCCAAAGCGGCTGCCGTGGTAACGATCTTGAAAATGGATCCCGGAATATAGACAGCCTGCAGGAAGCGGTTCCAGTAGACGCCCTCATATTGGCCGGCATCATCACTGTCCAGATCCGGTTCCTCGTCGGGGTCAAAGGTAGGCGTGGAAACCGCGCAAAGAAGCTGTCCGGTTTGATAGTTATACACGGCCACAGTGCCTTTATAGCCCTGCAGCGCTTCCAGCGCCGCCTTCTGCACCTCAGAGGAAATGGTCAGTGTTAAGTCACCGCCCAATCCGTCGTAGTCATAGATTCCGTCCACCAGGCTGAAACCCGCCAACGCTTCCTCATAGCGGCGCAATACGGAAACCTGCACATTACCCAGCCGATCCCCGGTCCAATGGAGCATAGCCATTCGAAGCAGCGGATCGGAACTATAGGTTCTGCCATCTGTCAGGTCCACCAACAGATTCCCTTCCCGGTCATAGATACTGCCCAAAGCAACACCGTTGCTGTCATAGACATTGGGGTTGCCGGTTTCCATGACCCAATCGCCTGCTTTGCTGCAGTACTCATAAGCAAAAAATCCAAGGCCACCCAGCAAAATGGCAATCATCAGCCAGATCGCCAGCGCTCTTGTCGCCACTCTATACATCCTGCTGCCTCCTTTCCCGGCGTAATCCCACGGCAAAACTGGCGTTTTGCCGGGTATCCCCCGCCTTAATGAAGGCAAGCAAGCCCCACACACTGATCATACTGCTGCCGCCATTGGACAAAAACGGGAATGTCACACCGGTCAACGGCAGCACATCCACCGTACCCAGCACATTGAATATGGTTTGCACCACCAATATGCCGGCGGCGGTACAGGCTCCGATGACATAGAAGCAGCTTCTGCCGGCTATGGCGCTTCGCAGCGCAAACAGCGCAAACACAACAACGCAAAGCACCAGCAGTACTGCCATCAGCAAACCCCATTCTTCCGAAACAGTGGCAAATACCATATCGGAATCCGCGGCAAAAATCGTCTTCATTTTTCCCTGACCGATTCCCAAGCCAAACAAGCCGCCGGAAGCGATGCACATCAGCGCCCTTGTCTGCTGGAAGCCTGCATCCAGCGGGTCTTCCCAAATATGCCGCCAGGCAGTCAGCCGGCGCATGGCGTGGGGTGCGATTTTCAATCCGATCACACCGGCGAAACCCAGCGCCGTACAGGCCAGGGCAATGGTGCCTACGCTGCCGCTTCGCAGGTAGGCGATCATTAGAAACGCGAAGAAAAACACCAGCGCAGTACCAAAATCATTCATCAACGCCAAAAGTCCGCACAGCGCCAGCGTATAGAAAATCAGCAGAATAATATTCCGCTTTTTCATCAGACGGTCTATGGTCGACGCGCCCACATACACGAAGCAAACCTTCGCCAGTTCTGACGGCTGGAGGGAAACGCCGCCGATGACCAGCCAGTTTTTCGCGCCGTAATACTCCTTGCCAAAGATCAATACCACGACCAAAAGCCCCGCGCCGGCCACAGCAGCAAAATAGCGCATGACCTTGGCCCGTTCCAGATCCCGCATGGACCACCCCAACGCCAAATACAGCACCAATCCCAGTACAATGGCTATCAGCTGTTTTACGGCCTCTCCGGGCGTCACAGAGCAGATTGCCGCCATACCGATGGTGCACAGTAAGAAGGCGATGGTTTCGATTTCAAAGGCCAACCTGCGAATGAGCGCATACAAAGCAAACAGCAACCACTGGGCGAAAATAATGCCCAAAAATCCCAGAGTATAAGAACCGGCAGCGGCAGGATCGCCGCCCAGCAAAAAACTGAAATAGGTCAGCATCTGAAGCACTGTCAGTATGATCAGATTGACCACACTGTTCCATCCATCCGTGGCTTTCGTGCGGAGGCTGCTGAGTTTCTCTGCCTGGGCCGCGGTGATGGGCTGGAATTTCATTTGCGCTCCACCAATCCGGATTGTATCGCCGGACACAATTTCACAGACATCCACCGACTCTCCGTTGACGGAAATACCGGTTTTGGATTCGGCGTCGGAGATAGTCCAGCTTCCGTCATCATAGCGGATGAGCACCGCATGATTTCGGGAAACCTCCGGGTAATTGAGCACCACATCACACCGTTTTCCCTTGCCCAGCACACTTTCCCAATGGGTTATCGGAAGGCGGTCACCGTTTTCCATGGTAAACCAGGCCCAAATCTCCGGTTCTCTTCGGAATGTCAGCAACGGCCAGCCGCAGCGCAGTAATACCAGCAACGCCAACGCAGGCGCCAAATATCGCATGATCGCCAGTAAAACATTGGATACAATGGCCATATTGATGGCAGCAAGCATTCCCCACGCCTCCCTTCCGCTAATTTTCCTTACCATACCACATTATTTGCAAAAAATCAATTTTCCATTTGTGAATTTACAATTCTGCGCTATAATGAAAAAGAGCCCACGGCAATACCGTGAGCCCGATACAATTCCTTATGTTTCGAGGCAAAAGGAACCGAACAATACGTTCCAGGACTCCGTTACCTCGCCGGCGTCTGTCGCCTGCGCCATCACACAAAGTGTATAGTGATAATCCCCATCATCCAATACCGCGCCCCGGCACACCATTTCGCCCTCTTCCGCAACGGCGGTCCACACCCAATCATAGCGTTTGTAATGGTCCGCGTCGCTCTCCATGAGTGTCAGCGCGTCAGGCGAAAACCCGCTTAAAGAGCGGATGGTGGCGGTCAGATCGCCGGAAGAAAAGGTCTGCAGCACCATGGTATACCCATTGCAGAGGTAGACGGACACTCCACCGTCTTCCGCGGAAGTTTCCAGCGCCGCTTCCGACGGCAACTCCAGCAGCACCCCGGC
Source organism: Faecousia sp. (assembly GCA_045595885.1). GTDB lineage: Bacteria > Bacillota > Clostridia > Oscillospirales > Oscillospiraceae > Faecousia. Next base: position 66,661 of record JAZOBI010000077.1, read on the forward strand.
ATGGGTTGCAAGACTTGGCGAAATATGATCCACATTCCCCAAAGTTTCCATGGTTTGTTCCGCGCCACAACCTGCCAGCAGCAGCGCAGCCAGCAAGATCATTCCAATTTTTCTCATTTTCAGCCCCCCAGAAAGGAAATTGCGATGAAATATCTGTATCTTTACCTCTGTATAATGAATGTCCTGTCCTTCCTGTTTATGCTTGCCGACAAAAGAAAAGCCAGAAAAAAACAGTGGCGAACCCCGGAGAAAACTCTTTTAGGGCTCTGCGCCATGGGCGGCAGCCTGGGTGGGATTTTGGGTATGCAGCTGTTCCGGCATAAAACCAGACATCCCAAATTTTCCATAGGCATTCCCATTATGCTGGCTGTGCATATCCTACTGTTGCTGATTTTGCATATCGTGTAAAAAGCTGCCCAGGGCTGTGCCGAATAAGGGTGTTATCGTAGGGGCGATTCGCGAATTGCCCGCAAAAAGCCGACAGATGCAAAATCTGTCGGCTTTTATTGTAGGGCGGGGGCTTGCTCCCGCCGTTTTTGCTTAGCAATTTTATTTAGTAATTTTATGATAGTTATCCCAATCATAAAATTCGTATTGCAATTTCATTTTACGTATTTTTTGCTTCCAAGTTTTTGGCTTCCGTGCATCTCGCTTTAATTGTTCTGCATAACCATCGTCTTTTGGGGTTAGTCCGTCGCCAATCCATTGTTTTTTGTTCAAATCATTGATGGCGAATGCGATATAATTGCCTAGCATAACGCCTTCAATATCAGACATAATTTCATTTTCAAGCATATCGGGTTCATAGTCGAATGCTTCGAATGAATAATCTCCGCACCACAGTTCCTTAAATGCGTAGTTTCCTCCCGTTTCAACAAACTGCAATTCTAAATTCTTGTGCCCATTGTTACTGTTGATAACAACTGTAATGACCCTGCAATCTGCCGCGTTTTTTATGTATGGAAACAAAACGATGTGTTTCCAAAAATCAGCTTCAGAAGCATACTCTTCTGTGTGGAAAGCAATCCCTCTGCTGGAGAGCAACTCCTTTGCTCGATCTATGTTCATGGCACCACACCTCCTTGCAGCCATTTATTGCGAGTTTCGCATTTGCAGCACAAATGCGTTGGGCAAGCCCAACCCCCCTATTCTTCTAAATAGAACTCATCTTTTTGCCACCCGAATGGATTTTCATAAATATATTGTAAATGCTTGTCAAAATCCGCTTGATCCCTAATTACATGATCATAAGAACGGCTCTGCCAAATATTTTTCCCATATTCTCTGTTGCAAAAGCGTTTGAAGGTGGAAACGAACCGGGAAACAACAGAGTTTTGTAATGTAGGGACCGGCGTCCTCGACGGTCCTTCTTCTTTGATATACAACAAAATATGAACGTGATTAGGCATGATCACATAGCTTTCCACAAAAACATTGTCATAAAAATCGATTAATTGATTTATGTATTTGGCCGCAATTGCTCCATAAGGCAATAATTCAATTTTAGGACCGTCAAGGACGCCAGCCCCTACAACACGGGATAATAAACAGCGCCTGTTTTCTGTGCAGATCGTTAGAAAATATGCCCCTGGTGTATTGTAATCATATCCAGATAATCGTCTAGTTTTTCTGCTGAGCCATTCTCCAATAATAATCACCAACATAATCATAACGTGAAAGCGACAGAAAGACAAGTCTTCTGTCGCTTTGCACATTTTTCGTTAAGGACCGTCCGGGAGGCCGGTCCCTACACAGAATAACATCCCTATTCGTAGCCGCACAAAGGCAGCTTTTTTACCGCAAACCTGCAAGGATGGCTTCCGCGCATTGGATGCCATCAATGGCCGCGGACATGATGCCGCCGGCATAACCGGCACCCTCGCCGCAGGGATACAAGCCTTGCAGCGAAACCGATTGCCTGTCCTCCCCTCGGAGAATCCGAACAGGAGAAGAACTGCGGGTTTCCGGGGCGGTCAGTACCGCTTCAGGATTGGAGAAGCCCTTCAGATTGTCCTCCAGTTGGGGCAAAGCTTCCTTCAAAGACCGGGTGATCTTTTCCGGCAACACCTGGCGCAGATCACACCAGGAAACACCGGGGCGGTAGGTCGGCATCACTTCACCAGAGCCAACACTGGGTCTGTCCGCCAGGAAATCTCCCACTTTTTGTGCCGGTGCCCGGTAAGAGCCGCTGAGCCGGTAAGACGCCTGTTCGATCTGGCGCTGCCATTGCACACCGCCCAACACGCCCTCATAAGGAATGTCATCCGGATGAATGGTGACCAGCAGAGCCGCATTGGCGTTCTCCCCTGCCCGGTCGGCATAGCTCATACCGTTGGTTACTACGCCGAAACCCTCGGAAGCCGCCGCCACCACATAGCCACCGGGACACATACAAAAGGTATATACCGTTCCATCCTCCAGATGTTTCACCAGCTTGTAATCCGCGGGCGGTAAGGCCGGGTTTTCACAGCCATACTGCGCCCGGTCAATCAAGCTCTGGGGATGCTCGATCCGCACACCCATGGCAAAGGGCTTTCGCTCCATCTCAATGCCCTTTTCATGGAGCATGGAGAAGGTATCCCGGGCGCTGTGGCCGATAGCAAGAACTGCCGCGTCACATTCAATCACACGCCCATCCAGTAATTCCAGGGCGGTCAGGCGGCCATTTTCGCTGCGAAAATTCATCACTTGGGAATCAAAATGGACTTCTCCACCCAGTTCGACGATCTTTTTTCTGAGGTTCTGCACCACATTCAGCAGCACATCGGTACCCACATGGGGTTTCGCGTCAAACAGGATGTCCTCCGCCGCGCCGAATTCCACAAATCGTTCCAAAATCCAGCCAATGCGGGGATTGTTGACGCCGGTATTCAGCTTGCCGTCGGAAAATGTACCTGCGCCGCCCTCACCAAACTGTACATTGGTCTTTTCGTCCAGCTGTCCGGTGGCCCAAAACTTCTCCACCTTTTCATGCCGGGTCACCGCATCAGCGCCCCGTTCCAAAACAATGGGTTTCAGGCCCGCCAAAGCCAGAACCAGGGCGGCAAACATACCGCCGGGGCCAAAACCCACCACCACAGGCCGTTTTTCAGGTTTGGCAGTGCATTTAGGCAGCTTATAGTAGCTAACCGGCGCAATGGCTGCCCGCTTACAGCCGGATTGCTTCAGAATCTTATTTTCATTACCCTCCACGGCCACATCGACGGTGTAAACCACCTTCACATCCGGCTTCTTCCGGGCATCAATGCTGCGACGTATGATTTTGATCCGCCGCACCTTGGAATTGGTAATTTTCAGCAGTCTTGCCGCTTCGTAACCAAGTTGCGCCGGATTATGCTCCGGCGGAAGGGCAATTTCCCGAATTCGAATCATGTTATTCCTTTCCCGCGGCATATCCCGCGCAGCGACCGGAACTCCAGGCCCATTGCAGATTAAATCCGCCGCAATCTCCGTCAATATCCAGCACCTCGCCGCAGGCGTACAGCCCGGGCACAAGCCAGCTTTCCATGGTTTCCGGATCAAATTCCGCTGTCACAATGCCGCCGGCGGTGACTTGAGCAGAATCCATGCCCATGGGCTCAGTCAGAAGCACCTCCAGAGCGCATACCCTTTGGCAGACCTTCTCCAATTCCCAATCCTCCAGTTGGCGGATGGGCGAATAGGAAGCGATACCGGCTTGCTTGACGATGACCCGCCCCAGCCGGTTATGGAGGATACCGGTGAGCAATTCTTCCGCCGGCAAATTCGTTTCCCGCTTTTTTTGCAGCATGGGCAGAAGGGGCTGATCCAAATCCGGCAGCAGATCCAACACGCACACCCACCTGCCCTTTTGGAAGCACACATCCCGGGAAATTTCAAAAATCACAGGGCCGGAAAGGCCATGCTCCGTAAACTGGATTTCTCCTGTACCTTCGCTGTGCAGCTGATGATCCCGAAAAATACGGGCATTACAGTTGGCACGGACGCCCTTCAAAGAAGGCAGCGCCTCCCATTCGGACCGTAACTGCACCAGCGTTGGCCGCAGCTTTGTGCAGCGGTGACCCAGCTTCATCAGCAGCTTGTAACCGGACATGGAGCCACCCAACTTGGTGCCGGCCAGGCCGCCGCAGGCAATAATCAATTTATCGCAAGTAATGGCTTCTTCCCCGTTTCCCACCGTGAAACCGGGATTATTTTTGCGGATTTTTGTCACTTCAAAACCGGTCAGCACTTGAATATTGGGTTTTTCCAAGGCAAATCGCAGCACATCCACCACAGAATTCGCCTGATCGGAATAGGGATACACCCGACCGGAGGGTTCTGCCACGGTGTAAAGTCCCAGATCTTCGAACCAACGCAGGGTATTTTCCACACTGTATTTTTCCAGGGCAATGGCAGCAAAATTCGGATCATCTCCGTAATAATGGGCAGGATCGGCCTGTAAATTGGTCAAATTGCAGCGACCATTGCCGGTTGCCAACAGTTTTCGTCCCACACGGGATTGCCGTTCCAACAGCAGCACTTGTACATTGGGATTTGTCGCCGCTGCCAAAGTCGCCGCCATGCCGGATGCGCCTCCTCCGATGATTCCGATGACCATAGTTTTCACCATTCTTTCAAGTTTTCGTTTGTCGTACTGTCTATTGAACAACCGTAGGGGCGATTCACGAATACAATCGTGACAGCACGATAAACCGCAATTTCGCTTTTTATTATACACAACTTTTCCCCTGTGTACAAGAAAAAACTTCTTCCCAAGCGCCATGAAATATGCTATAATCCTCTCTGGTGATACTATGGACCGTAATAATATTGAAAAGATCGCCAAAACAGCAGAGGATCGGCTGCTGCTGGCCAAACTCTGGGATAAGATCGGTGCCGGCATCCGCAAAAACATCCCCGTCGCCACGGCCTTTCTGTCACCCCGTGAGTTGGAAATGGCCCGCTACCTCTTCGGCGACGAGCCGGGATTGATTTTCTTCGGCGGCTATCCGGCCGCGGAGCGCAAAATGCTGTGCTGGCTGCCGGAATACTTGGATGAAGGCTTTTTATTTGAGGGCGGCGGCCCTCTGGTGAGCCTGCGAGCCACATTTTGGGACGGAGATACTCCCAGCCACCGGGATTTTCTCGGTGCGCTGATGGGCTCCGGCATTGCGCGGGAAACGATAGGCGATATTTGCGTAGGCAAAGGCCGCTGCGATTTCTTCGTTACGGCAGAAATTGCCCCCTTCATCCTGCAAAATTTCACTTCCGCCGGGCGTACCCATCTGCATTTGGAACACATCCCCCTTAATCAGGTGGAAATTGCCGAATCGGAAACCAAAGAAATTCGGGACACGGTGGCATCGCTGCGGCTGGACAGCATGATCGCTTCAGGATTTCGTATCGGCCGTGGTCTGGCTGCGGAATACATTATTGCCGGAAAAGCCGCCATTGACGGACTGCCCTGTGAAAAGCCGGACAAACCGGTGGCGGAGGGTTCCAAAATCTCCCTTCGGGGATTTGGAAAAATTAAAATCAAATCCGTGGGCGGTCACACGAAAAAAGGCCGAATTTCCGTGGTCATCGACCGCTACGTTTGAGGTATGAATATGAAAATGGATGAAGTCATCGCCCGCATCAATGAATTGGCCCACAAAGCAAAAGCAGAGCCCCTGACCGAGGAGGACATCGCGGAACGGGATAAGCTACGCCGCATTTATATTGACAATGTGAAGGCCAATCTGGTGGGGCAACTGGAGAACACCTACATTGTGGATCCCGACGGCACCAAGCATAAGGTAAAGCATAAATAAGATAGATCCACCGCTTAGCGGTGGATCTCAGAGTGTCAAAAAAGGCCCAAACCGCCAAAACCATGTGCAGCGGTTTGGGCCATTTCCTTTTGTGGGGATATCCGTAACAGCAACTGACCGGAAAACCCGGGAGCCGGGAAAATGCTTGCTTCGCAAGAGTTTTGCCTTCCTGCGCAAACCAAAGGACTACCGTACCCCTGTACGCCGACGCCTTTGGTTTGCTTGTCTTTGGGCCTTCCTTGACCTCTGCCAGTCTGTCAAAACAAGTTTTTTGACAGACTGAGATCCACCGCTTAGCGGTGGATCTTTTTTATGAGTGGGCAAAGTGTCAGCCAATCATCGCCCTCAAATTCGAAATGACGGCAGCTCTCCGGAGCCGAGCCGGGATGAAGCATGGGGGCAGCCGGAGCCTGGTCCGCAGGTGTCAGGGCGGTGTGCATGAAAAGTGTTGCCATGCCGACATCCTTCGCGCCGGCAATGTCTGTTTCACGATCATTACCAATCATCAGGCAGTTGGCAGCTTTCAGTTTCTGCTCCTGCATAAGTGCCTCATAGAAGCGCCTGTCCGGCTTGCGGCAGCCGTAATCCGATGAAATATAGATACCGTCAAAATAACTTTCCAATCCCAAAAGTCGCAGCTCGTAGGCTGTAAACGCCCGCTGGGCATTGCTCAGCAGCCACAGCCGGCAGCCGTCTTGCCGAAGGGACGACAGCGCCTGCAAAACATGGGGATAGAGTCGGATGTACTCCAAAGAGGAAATTCTAAACAGCTGCGCTGCCTGAAATCCCAGCACAGCGTCATTTTCCACACCTTTCGCCCGGAACAGCGAGGCCATCACCTGCTCAACAGGAATATCCGGGAAGCACTCGTAGCTTTGCCCGACCCGGGCTTCCCGACGGGCCAGTTCCGTCGAAAACGCAGCCTTCAATTCCGTGGGAGAGTATTGCGCGCCGTAAAAGCCAAAGAAAAAAGCGGTTTTTTCCCAAACCAGATCATTTTCTTCCGTATGAATATCCACAAGGGTTCCGTAAAGATCAAAAATCAAATCCGAATAAACCATACCTGCACCTCCTTGTTTCTATGTTAGCACAGAATGAAAATGAAATCCACCACGAATGGAAGATTATTGGGAGGAGTGACGAAGATTTGTCAAGGATTCTTGCTTATGACACGAACAAAGTATCGGTAGAAATACTTGCGGAATTTTGCTATAATTGATGTGTTCATCACCGCTGACTAACCCATGAAACAGAGAAAATGGCGAAAATCTCGTTTTGTGTCCTGTTGCAAATATGATATAGTATCCGTTCCTTCATATGCCGAAGGCATATATCATCGCTCGCAGAGCGATATCATATCGAAGATATATCGCCCGATCCGCAAGGAACGGATATCATTGTAAAAACCCTCTTTTGTCTACCAAGACAAAAGAGGGTTTTTACATGGCGGAGTGAGAGGGATTTGAACCCTCGCGCGCTGTTTAGACGCCTACTCCCTTAGCAGGGGAGCCCCTTCGGCCTCTTGGGTATCACTCCGAATCAATAAGTTATGCACTTGTCGACCAAAGTATTCTAGCATACAGCACTCAGTTTGTCAAGAGGAAAATCCTTGACTTTTCCTGTGACAGATGATATATTGTACAGACGATGGAGAGTTGTCCGAGCGGTTTAAGGAGCTAGTCTTGAAAACTAGTGATGGGGCAACCCACCGTGAGTTCGAATCTCACACTCTCCGCCAAAAGCCGGTGCGTTGCATCGGCTTTTTCTTTACCCATTGACACAATTGACACCTAGATGGTGTCATGGTATGATAAAGAAAAACAGCGAGGTAATGCTATGCGTCACCCCATTCCCCTCCCCCATATTGGCCTTCGAACTATTAAAACTACCGCCGCCATCATCCTGTCCATGATGCTGGTGTACTTTTACGGCACCACCGAATCCCGCTATATCTTTGCCATGCTGGGCGCCATGGCCGCCATGGAGCATACATTTTCCGAATCGCTGGAGGCCTGCCTGACCCAGATTGTAGGCGTGCTGTTTGGCGCCCTGGTAAGCCTGCTTCTGCTGCTACTGCCCATCCACCCTGTTTTGCAGTGCGCTATTGGCATCTTGCTTTCCATCACGCTGTATAATACCCTGCACATTCGTTTTTCTCCGTCGCTTCCATGTATGCTCATTGTGATCATGTGCACCACCCCGGATATTTCTCCCATCCCTTACGCAATCAGCCGTTTTTGGGATACCGCCATTGGTTTAATTGTAGGTATGCTGATCAACACGCTGGTGTTTCCCTATGACAACAGTCGCCGCATCCGGGAAACTGTGGAAAGTCTGGATAAGGAAGTGATCCGGTTTTTGGAAGAGATGTTTGATGGCGACCGGATCCTGCCGGATTCCATGATTATGGTGGGAAAAATCGATGATTTGGAACAGCAGCTGCGGATTTTCAACAAGCAAACGCTGTTCCTTCACCGCCGTCGACAAGACCAGGATCGGAAACAGTTTCTCATCTGCAAGGCAAATGCCCGGGAGCTGCTGGCACAGATGGAAGTGCTGGGACATATGGAGCATCCCGGCAGGCTCAACCAGGAAAATCGACGCAAACTGACCGCTGCCGGCGCCCAAATCCGGGACCGTCGCAGGTTGGACAATCCCACCGAACGGGATATTGTGACCAATTACCATGTAAGCCAAATTCTGACACTCCGCAAGCAACTGCTGGAGGCATTGAAAAAGTAAGAAACAGGGCTGCGTCGCAGCCCTGTTTGTCGTTTTTTAGTAGGCAATACCCCAGTAGATCATCTTATCCGCAGGCTTGCCGCAGCAGGCGCAGGTTTCACCCAGGCGCTCCTGGGCGAAGGGGATGCAGCGGGAAGACATACCGGCCTTTTCCTTCATAGCCAGTTCGCAATCCAGTTCACCGCACCACATGGTCTTGATGTAGCCGCCGTGCTCATCCTGCAGAGCCTTGGCCTGCTCAATGGAGTGGGCCTCATAAATGTGCTCGTCCAGATTCTTCTTGGCGCGGGCAAACATACCATTGTGGACTTCCTCCAGCTGCTGTGCCACAGCCTGCTCCAGATCAGCCAGCTTCACCACTACCTTTTCCCGGTCAGTACGGCGAACGATGACGCACTCGCCGTTTTCCAGGTCACGGGGACCGCATTCTACTCGAACCGGAACGCCCTTCATTTCATATTCGGCACACTTCCAGCCCATGGAGTTGTCGCTGTCGTCCAGCTTCACACGGAAGCCAGCCTCCGTCAGCCGGTTCTTCAGCTCGTTGGCAGCATCCAGAACACCGGGCTTATGCTGGGCAACAGGCAGAATGACCACCTGGATGGGCGCTACCTTGGGAGGAAGCACCAGGCCGTTGTTATCACCGTGGGTCATGATAATGCCACCGATCAGACGGGTGGAAACACCCCAGGAAGTTTCGTGGGGATTGGTGCGCTGATTGTTCTTATCGGTGAATTCAATGCCGAAAGCCTTGGCAAAGCCGTCGCCAAAGTAGTGGGAAGTACCGGCCTGCAGAGCCTTGCGGTCGTGCATCATACACTCGATGGTGTAAGTGGCCTCCGCGCCGTTAAACTTCTCCTTTTCGGTCTTCTGACCACGGGTAACGGGCATAGCCAGTACATTCTCGCAAAAATCAGCATAGACACCCAGCATGGTTTCAGTGAAAGCTTTGGCTTCCTCCGCGGTTGCATGGATGGTATGACCCTCCTGCCACAGGAATTCACGGTGACGCAGGAAGGGACGGGAGGTCTTTTCCCAACGGATTACGCTGCACCACTGGTTATACTTCATGGGCAGATCCCGGTGACTCTGCAGCACATTGGCAAAATGCTCACAGAAAAGGGTTTCGGAAGTGGGTCGGATAGCATAGCGCTCCTCCAGTTTTTCAGAACCACCATGGGTGACCCAAGCGCACTCGGGAGCAAAGCCTTCCACGTGATCCTTTTCCTTCTGCAGCAAGGACTCCGGAATCAGCATGGGCATATACACATTCTCAACACCCTGCTTCTTAAATTCCTTATCCATGATATGCTGAATGTTTTCCCAAATGGCATAGCCATAGGGACGGTAAACAAACACGCCCTTAATGGAGGAGTAATCGATGAGCTGCGCCTTCTTGCACACATCGGTAAACCATTGGGCAAAGTCTACCTCCATATCTGTGATTTGTTCAACTTTCTTATCTTTCGCCATAAAAATCATCCTCTCGGAAGTAATATTTTCAGTACATTTTATTCTACCACATTTGTCAAGCCCCTGTACAGTAGATTGGGAAGATAAATTGTTGTTTACACATACACCCTATAGCGATATTGTAGGGCGGGGGCTTGCTCCCGCCCCACGGCGCCATCGTAGTGTAAACAACAATTTATCTTCATTACCCCATTGTATTTTTCTGAATTACTTGATATAATGTAGGGGAAAATATGAAAATGGAGGAAAATGCCATGAAATCCATCCGAGATATATATAAGATCGGTGTCGGCCCCTCTTCTTCCCACACTATGGGACCTGCCCGGGCCGCGAAAATCTTCCGTTCTGAGCATCCCGACGCGGATGCGTTCCAGGTCATTCTGTATGGCTCTCTTGCCAAAACCGGTGTTGGCCACGGTACAGACCGGGTGCTGCAGGAAATGCTCTCTCCCCTGCCTACTGAAATTATTTTCTCAAAAGATGTCATCAAAGGCGCTCACCCCAATACATTGGATCTTCTGGCCTTCCAGGAAGGCAAGGAACTGGGCAGAATGCGGGTAGAATCCATCGGCGGTGGTGATATCCGTATTATCGGTCGCCCCGATGTGAATAGCGAAGATGTATATCCCGAACACTCCTTCGCTGAGATCCACGATTTCTGCAAATGGCGCTATCTGCACCGCCTCAGTGACTATGTGGAACTGAATGAAGGTCCTGAAATCTGGGATTTCCTGCGGGAAGTTTGGGAAACCATGAAAAAATCCATCGACGATGGCTTGAATGCCACCGGCATCCTGCCCGGCGGCTTGGGTTTGGAGCGGAAAGCCAAGCTTTTGTATGTCCAGCAGCTGTCCACCGAAGTTCCCCAGGTTCGGGAATGTCGCGAGATCTGCGCCTACGCGTTTGCCGTTTCCGAGCAGAACGCCGCCAACGGCACCATCGTTACCGCGCCCACCTGCGGCTCCTGCGGTGTGCTGCCCGCTGTACTGCGCTATGTGCAGGAGACCCGCCACCTCAGCGATGAGCAGATTCTCCGGGGATTGGCCACCGCCGGTATCATCGGCACTCTGGTCAAGCATAACGCCTGCATCTCCGGCGCGGAAGCCGGTTGCCAGGCTGAGATCGGTACCGCTTGCTCCATGGCTGCTGCCGCTTTGGCAGAGTTGTACGGTCTGGGTCTGGAACAGGTGGAGTACGCGGCAGAAATGGCTATGGAGCACCATCTGGGTTTGACCTGTGACCCCATCTGCGGTCTGGTTCAGATTCCCTGTATCGAAAGAAACGCTGTTGCCGCCATGCGTGCCATGAACGCCTGCAATCTGGCCTACTTCCTCTATGGCACCCGAAGCGCCAGCTTTGACATTGTTATCAAGACTATGTATGAAACCGGTTTGAATCTGAGTCATCAGTACAAGGAAACCAGCGAAGGTGGCCTTGCCCGGTTCTACAACCGCCGTATGCCTACATAAGGAAAGGAACAACACAATGAAATTAGGTATCGTCGGACTTCCCAATGTAGGCAAGTCCACCCTGTTTAATGCTATTACCAATGCCGGTGTGCCGGCTGACAACTACGCCTTCTGCACGATTGATCCCAATGTAGGCGTGGTTTCCGTTCCCGACGAACGGCTGCAGTGGCTCTCCGACTTCTATTCCCCAAAGAAGACCACACCTGCCGTGGTGGAATTCGTAGACATCGCCGGTCTAGTCAAAGGCGCTTCCAAGGGCGAAGGTCTTGGCAATAAGTTCCTGAGCAATATCCGCACTACCGATGCCATCGTCCATGTGGTTCGCTGCTTTGAAGATTCCAATGTTACCCACGTGGAAGGTTCCACGGATCCCCTGCGTGACATTGAAATTATCAACCTGGAGCTTGTTATGGCGGATATTGAAATGGTGGAACGCCGTATCGATAAAGCCCAAAAAGCCATGAAGGGTGGCGACAAGAAGTTCGCCCGGGAAGTGGAGCTGTTCACCGATCTTCTGGCGCACCTGAACGCCGGCAAACTGGCCCGCACCTTCACCGATGATGCGGATGACCGGGCTTTGATCGGCACCTCCGATCTGCTGACCTTGAAAAAGACCATTTATGTCGCCAATTTGGCCGAAAATGAGATCAACGAACCGGAAAATAACCGCCACTTTATGGCCGTGAAGGCTCTGGCAGATGAAGAAGGCAGCCAGATTCTGCCCATCTGCGCCAAGTTGGAAGCAGACATCGCGGAGCTGGAAGACCCCGAAGAAAAAGCCATGTTCATGGAAGAACTGGGCGTCAACGAGTCCGGACTGGACCGACTGATCAAGTCCAGCTATGCGCTGCTTGGCCTCTGCTCCTTCCTGACCGCCGGCACGGATGAGTGCCGCGCGTGGACCATCAAGCGGGGCACCAAGGCACCCCAGGCAGCCGGTAAGATCCACACGGACTTTGAGCGGGGCTTTATCCGGGCCGAGGTCATCGCCTTTGAAGACCTGAAGACGCTGGGTACCATGGCCAATGCCAAGGCCCAGGGCAAAGTTCGTTCCGAGGGCAAGGAATATGTGATGAAGGACGGCGATATCGTCAACTTCCTGTTCAATGTATAAACAGAACAACGCACCGGTCGGCTGTGAACTGACCGGTGCGTTTGCTTATACTTCGTAGTCCGCGGCCACGCGGGTATCAATAAAGTAATGGAAATGGGTCTTGGCTTCCAGGTGCAAGGGGTGCTTGGCATAGCTTTCCAGTAGTTCTCTGCTCTCAAACTCAGAATACAAGGCGTAATCCATGCCATTGAAGCACTGACGGATTTCCATTTTCGTCAAGCCGGGAATCTTTCCCACAAGGGGTTCCAGTACAGATGCGATAATCTTAACCGCTTCTGCCTTGTCCACGCCTTCTTTCAGCTTATATACTACAATATGCTTGACCATGATTTTCCTCCTTTTTGTAAGGTAAATTGTTGTTTACACATACACCCTATGGCGATATTGTAGGGCGGGGGCTTGCTCCCGCCCTACGGCACCATCGTAGAGTAAACAACCATTTATCGTATCAACCGTTCTTACAAAAAACCGGGACTGATGACCAGTCCCGGTTTTCCATTTACAAATTACTCAGCCTCAACAACTTCTTCGGCGACCTCTTCGGTCTCCTCAGCAGCGGGAGCCAGCAGAGCACGGATGGACAGGGAGATACGCTTGTTCTCAGCGTCCACATCGGTGATCTTAACCTGGACTTCCTGGCCCTCAGCCAAAACATCCTCGGGCTTGCCGATGCGCTTGTCAGCGATCTGGGAAATGTGGATCAGGCCGTCAACGCCGGGCAGGATCTCGGCGAAAGCGCCGAAGGTCATCAGCTTGACGATCTTGGCATCCACAACATCACCAACAGAGTAGTTGGTCATGAACTGGTTCCAGGGGTTCATCTCAGCGGTCTTGTAGCCCAGAGAGATCTTCTTCTTTTCAGCATCGAAGGAAATGACAAACACTTCGATCTCGTCACCAACCTTGACAACCTCATCGGGAGTCTTGATGCGGTTCCAGCTCAGCTCGGAAACATGAACCATGCCGTCCACACCGCCGATGTCCACGAAAGCGCCGTAGGAAGTCAAGGACTTGACAGTGCCCTGGTACTTCTTGCCTTCTTCGATCTCAGCCCAGATCTTCTCGCGGTTAGCCTTGCGCTCTTCGGAGTTGACAGCGCGGATGGAGCCGATAACACGGCGGCGTGCGCGGTTGACCTCGGTGATCTTCAGCTGAACGGTCTTACCAACCTGACCGGTCATGTCGCCACCCTTAGCAATACCGGACTGGGAAGCGGGGATGAAGACACGGATGCCCTTGACATTGGCAACCAGACCGCCCTTGTTCTCTTCGGTGATAATGCCTTCGACAGTGGTCTTTTCCTCTGCCCAAACGGCCATATCGTCCCAAACCTTGATGCCGTCCAGCTTCTTCTTGCTCAGCTGAACAGTGCCTTCCTGATCGTTGACGCGAACGACAAAGACCTCAATCTCGTCGCCGACGTGCAGAATGTCCTCGGGCTTCACGGTGGGATCGCTGCTGACTTCATCATAGGGGATGTAGCCGGCATGCTTGGTGCCCAGGTCTACCTGGACTTCGGTGTTGCCGATGCCGGTAACGATGCCGAGAACCTTATCTCCTGTATTCAAAGTCTTGATGGACTGTTCCAGCAGTTCAGCAAAGTTCTCCTCCTGCACAGCCTCAACCTTAGTAATTTCGCTCATAGTCTTGTTGACCTCCTTTATTATCCACGCCGGAGTAGATGCACCGGCCGTGATTCCAACATCAGTTACACCGTCAAAAAACGCGGGATCCAGCTCTGAGGCATTGTCCACCAACGCTACTTTATGACAATGTTCGCGACAAATCATCGCAAGGCGGCCTGTGTTGGAACTCTTCGGATCTCCTACAACGACCATGGCTTGACAAATCGAACTTAACTTGGCGGCTTCCCCTTGTCGAAATTCCGTCGCTCTGCATATCGTATCACAAATTTTCAAATTAGTAAACTGTTTTTTTGCAATTTCACAGCATTTTTTCCATAAACTTTCGGTGGAAGTGGTCTGGCAAGCCATCACGATGGGTTTATCTTTGGAGATTTCTCCAGAATTTGCCCAGGCTTCCAAGGATTCCGGTGTGTCAAACACCCGGCAGTCGCCGCACCAGCCGGCAATTCCCTCCACCTCCGGGTGGCTGGGGGTTCCGATGATGACAGGCAGGCAATCTTCCTGCTCTGCTTTACTGACGATCTCATGGATTCGTTTGACAAACGGGCAGGTAGCATCGATGATGTTCGCCCCCTGGGCCTGCAACCGCTGAAATACATCCCGGGACACGCCATGGGAGCGAATAATCACGGTCATACCGGCGGACGCGTCCTCCGGCTGCTCCAGAACGGAAACGCCCAACTTCTCAAATTTTTCCACCACATGGCGGTTATGGATAATGGGACCCAGTGTGGCAACCCAGCCGCCGGAAGCAGCAGCCTGCTCCACAATTTCCACGGCACGGTTTACGCCGAAGCAGAAACCCGCGCTCTTCGCTACCGTAACACTCATACGCTCACCTTTGCGCCAACGATGGCACGGATGGATGCCACCACCGCATCCACATCCAGCTCAGAAGTATCCACCAAAACCGCGTCATGGGCCTGCTTTAGCGGCGCGATGGGACGGGTGGAGTCCTGATGGTCCCGCAGTTTGATGTCCGCCAGCACTTTTTCATAACTGTCCTTGCTGCCCTTGGCCTGCAATTCCAGATAGCGGCGATTGGCGCGCACTTCCGCGGAAGCTGTCAAAAAAATCTTGACGGTGGCCCGGGGCAACACCACGGTGCCGATATCCCGGCCATCCATGATCACATTGTGCTTCTTTGCCACATCCCGCTGCATATCCAGCAGCATATCCCGGACTACCGCATGGGCAGACACAAGGGATGCTTTCTGAGAAATATCCTGGGTGCGGATATCATCGGTCACATCCATGCCGTTCATGATCATGTGCTGGGCGCCATTTTCGTCATATTCGATTTCGACAGTCAGCTCGTCAATGTAGCGGCTGACACCGTCGATATCCTTGGGCGCAACACCCAAAAGATCCAAAAAATATGCTACAGTGCGATAGATTGCACCGGTATCCACGTAGTAATAGCCAAGTTCCTTGGCAAGACGCTTGGCGATGGTGCTTTTACCCGCACCGGCAGGGCCATCAATGGCGATGGAAATGGTTTTTGCCATAATATCTCACTCTCTTGTCTTAAATAGTTATGTGTTTCTCATCTTTGCCAGGGCAGTGGCTTCTTTGGTCACCACTTCCTCCGGGGTCAGACCCAGCCGCATTCCGGTATCCTCCGGAGACAGCGGCAGACCGCCTTCCAGACCAAAACGCAGGCGAAGCAACTGCGCCTCCTGTTCCGTAAGGCAGGATAGCAATTCGTCGATCCGCTGCCGGGACTGGAACAGGGCGGTATCCTCCACATGCCGGGATTCTTCCGGATCTTCTTCCTCCGGCTCGGCCGTTTCCCGTTTTGCCCGCTGCATCGTGCGGGCGCTTTCCAGCATGGCGGCAACGGTCTGCGCTTCTTCCAATGTCATGTGCATGGCCTGGGCAATTTCTTCCAATGTTGGATTTCTGCCAAGGTCCCCCAGCAATCGATCATCTGCCGACCGAAAATCTTCCATAGCCTGCTTCATTTTCAGGCCAAAGCCGGAATCTCTGGCCTGCAAGGTGATGACTTTGGCAAGATACTGCCGGATCCACCACCGGGCATCAGCAACAAAGTCACCGGTTTGATAGGCCAAAATGGCCTGCCACAGACCCAGGCTGCCTTCCTGAATCAAATCCATCAGCAGTACACCACGGCCCGTATAGCCGCAAGCCATTTCCACCACAACCGGCAGCATACGATTGGTCAAATTCGCTACCACCATTTCCTGTCCCCGGGCATAGGCTTCCGCCATTTTCTGAGGGTCACCGGTTTGGGGCAGGGCATCCACTTCCGCGAGGAAGAGGCGCAACGGATCCGTTTCTTCCAATTCCCGCCGCAGCGTTCCGGCGGCAACCAGCTCCGCTTCCCTGCGCAGCCGCAAGGCGGCCTCGCCCGCCAGCATCGGCGCGGGAAGATCAGAAATATCCAGCGTCACATGGCGAATTTCCAGTTCCGTCAGTAATTCCTGGACCGCCTCCTCAGTTTCCCCCTCTGTCAATGCCAAAAACTGAACCGCGGACAAGCTATCGCCGGGTGAAAGGTGGGAAATTACTGCTTCCGCCGGTGACATATCAAACGAAAATTCCAAATCTATCATTCCAAAAAATCCTCCAGGCCTACATCGGCCCCTAATTTTTTAAGTTGATCCATGGCCTGTCGCTCAATTTGCCGGACACGCTCCTTGGATATGCCGAAGATGCCGCTGATCTCCTCCAGGGAATGGCAAACACCATCTTCCATGCCGAAATGCAGCCGCAAAATCTGCCGCTGGCGGTTGTCCAGCATACCAAGCAGATGATCCATGGTATGATCCAATTCCTGCCGGATCAACGCCTCCTGGGGTTGGGGAGATTGAAGATCCTCCAGAGCCATACCAATCGTCTCACGCTCCCCTGCCTGGGCATCCAGCGAGCAAGTTTCCGGCTGTAACCTCTGCAGGCTCAGCAACTTGTCCTCCGGGATGCCGCAGTGTCTGGAAAGCTCCGAAACGGTGGGTTTCCGTCCCAGTTCCTGACCCAGCGCGGCTTCCGATGTTTTCATTTTCCGCAGGCGCTCGGCGGTGTAAGCCGGTACCCGGATCATGGCGCCATGTTCCGTCAGGCACCGCAAAACGCCTTGTCGAATCCACTTTGTGGCATATGTAGAAAACCGGAATTCCAAAGTATAATCGAATTTTTTCGCAGCTGCCAACAGACCAATACTTCCCTCCTGGATCAGATCCAGCAGCGGAACGCCCCGTCCGGCATATTCCCTGGCTACGGACACCACCAGACGCAGATTGGCATTGACCATGTGACGAATTGCTTCCTCGTCACCATCCTTGCAGCGACGAGCCAATTCCCGTTCCTCCTCCGGCGACAACCGAGGGAATTGGCCAATCTCATCCATGTACTGGCGCACATCTTCTTCACTTGTTCCATGCAGCTTCTTCGCCAGCGCAGAATTCATGGTTTCGTTCCTTTTCTTTCCCGTAATTTTTGCTGTAAAGCCAGCAGATCATCATCATTGCTGATATTTTGGGTCTCATGTTCCGAACGGATAATACGGATACAATCCAGCAGGGCTGTTTCGTTCACCGGGCCATCATGGCGATGCACAACGGCAGCAATATGGCTCATTTCATCGCTCGACAGGTCCACCAGCACACTGCCGGAAACCTCCAGGCCCTGAGCATAACGCTGCCGCAGCTGCTCATAAGCGCTGCCAAGCAGGGGCACAGAGAACATTTTCTGCTCCAATTGCCCGGTTTTTTCAAATAACGCAGGCTCTTTCAGAAGCATGGCCAGCACCGTTTCGTCCGCCATGGCGGACTTCATATTGTCATAGCGCAGCTGCCGGGTCTTGGGCTGCAGATTCCTCGACGGTGCCAGGTCAATCTTTTCCTGATTTTTCTTTTGACGGGCGATGCGCCGCTTATAGGCCTTACCTACTTCGATCTTCATAGCTTCCGGGCTGATTTTCCCCATCTGCGCCACCCGATTGCCATAAATCTCCCGCTGCACCGCGCTGGGCAGGCTGCAAATCAGCTCCGCCGCTTCATGGGTAAACTGGACACGCTGGGCATCATCCCGAAGATCAAATTTGCGGGCAATGGCGTCCAGCTGGTATTCTACCCGGTTTTCCGATCCTTCCAGCAGCACCTTGAACTTATCGGCGCCGAATTTATGGAGGAATTCGTCCGGATCCTTGGCATCCTTCATTCGCAGCACCTTCACGGTAATTCCTGCCTTTTCCAGCATGGGGATCGCCCGTTGGGCAGCTCGCTGGCCGGCTTCATCGCCGTCGTAGATCAGCACCACATTCTCCGTATAGCGGCTGAGAAGATTCACCTGTTCTTCGGTCAGCGAAGTTCCAAGGGACGCCACCGCATTATCGAAGCCATACTGATGCAGGGTAACCACGTCGATATTACCCTCCACCAGGATCATATTAGGCTGTTTGGTCTTTTTGGCAAAGTTCAAACCAAACAGGTTTTTTCTTTTATTGAAAATAAGAGTTTCATTGGAATTGAGATACTTGGGCTTGGAATCATCCAGCACCCGTCCACCGAAACCGATCACATTCCCCCGAATATCAAAAATCGGGAACATGAGCCGGTTGCGGAAGCGGTCATAGACGCGGCCGTTTTTCTCGCCCACCAAATCCGCATCCTTCAGTTCCTTGTCGGTGTAGCCCTTTTTCCGCATGGCATCCACCAGGGCATTCCAGGAATTGGGCGCGAAGCCAATGCCGAAACGGGTCACGATGCCCTTGCTGAGACCCCGCTGCTGCACATACTGAAGGCACTGCTCGCCTGTGGGACTGTAAAGCTGCTGGTGATAGAAGCGGCCAGCCTCCTTCATCAGCGCCCAAAGCCGCTCCTGCGCCCGGTAGCGAGACTGGTACTGCTCGTCCTCCGGAACTTCCATGCCGGCCCGCTTGGCCAGGGCTCGAACCGCATCGGGATAGCTGAGTCCTTCGATCTCCATCTGGAAATTGATAGCGCCGCCGCCCTTGTGGCAGCCGAAGCAATAGTAAATGCCCTTGCTGGGGTTGACAGAGAAGGAGGCGGTCTTTTCCCCATGGAACGGACACAGGCCAAACAAATTGGAGCCGCTGCGCTTCAAGGTCACATACTGCCCCACCACATCTTCAATTGGATTGCGGGCAATCAACTCATCAATAAATGCCGCAGGAAATGCCATGGGAATACCCCCTTCCGTCGGTTCAGTTGATAGTGGAAAGCGGAGAGTTTTCACTTCCATAACCATCCACTTCCAACTATCAATTTTCAACTATTTATTATACCACATTATCCTCTGACATGCCAGCCCATTGGAATAAAAATTTCAGAATATTTGTCCACAGCGTAATTGTCCGTCATGCCAGCAATATAGTCGCAGACGGTACGCTCCAAACCGTCGAAACTCATCTGGGGCTGGAAATCCTCCGGCAGAGCCTCGGGATGCGCCACATAGTACTCAAAGAGCTTGGTCAGCATCCTTTTCGCTTTCCCCTCTTCGCCCTTGGCAACAGGATTTCGGTAGACTTTTTCAAACATAAAGGCCCGAAGATCTTTCAGCGCTTGATCTACCCGGGGTGACAGCACAATCTGCCCAGCCTCCCGGGAGGTAAGGATCATATCGCAAACCAAAGTATCGATACGGGCGGCATGATTTTGACCCAACACGCGGGTAATATCAGCAGGAATATCACCGTCACACAAAATCCCAGCCCGGAACGCGTCATCAATATCATGGCTGACATAAGCAATCCGGTCGGAATGGCGAACGATTTGCCCTTCCAGAGTTTCCGGCAGGGATGCGCCGGTATGGCCTACGATGCCCATACGGACTTCATAGGAAAGATTCAAACCCCGTCCGTCGTTTTCCAGCAAGTCCACCACACGCAGACTCTGCTCATTGTGCCGGAAGCCGCCGGGCATCAGCGCGTTCAGGGCATCCTCGCCTGCATGACCGAAAGGTGTATGACCCAGGTCGTGACCCATGGCGATTGCCTCCGCCAGGTCTTCATTGAGACCCAGCGCCCGGGTAATGGTACGGGAAATGCGGGTGACCTCCAATGTATGGGTCAGCCGGGTGCGGTAATGGTCGCCATCCGGGTTCAAAAACACCTGGGTTTTGTGCATCAGGCGGCGGAATGCCTTACAATGGACGATTTTATCCGTATCCCGCTGAAAGCAGGTGCGTACATCCTCTTCCCGCTCCCGCTCTCCACGGGGACGACCCTGGCTTTCATCGGCAAAGGCGGCCAGGGGATTTAAATTTCTATGTTCCCTGCGCTCCAGTTCTTCCCGTACTGTCATAAAAACACCCCTCTGAGTTTGATAATGTAAAAGGTTGTTTACAGCGCCGAAGGCGCAAAGGCTTCTCCTTGAGGAGAAGCTGTCACCGAAGGTGACTGATGTGGTGTAGGCTGCGCAGCAGCCGTAAATTACGCCGCCTTTGGCGGCTACACCACACCCAGCCCTACGGGCCACCCTCTCCTCAAGGAGAGGGCTTTGATTGCGTAAACAACAATTTATATAGGAAATGCCCGGTATTCCTTGCCGGTTTCCATGCCTTCCACGGTGGCGGCAGTCATATCCGTCAGCTTTTCCAGGAATAGCCCCACCTGGGCCTCCGCGAACAGCAGTTCCAGCTCCACCTCGGCACCAAAATCCGTAGTGCGGATGATACCCCCGCACTCGGCTACCAGCAGCTTGACCCGCTCGTAATATGTATAGGGGCATGGCACATACAGCACCGTCCACACCCGCTTCATGGACTTCCCTGCTGCGTCCACGGCGATCTTGGCACCCTTGGTATAGGCCCGCACCAGGCCGCCTGCGCCCAGCAGAATACCGCCAAAATACCGGGTTACCACACAAACGCAGTTAAACAGACCTTCCCTCTGAAGCACCTGCAGCATGGGCATACCTGCCGTACCGCCAGGCTCACCATCATCGGAAAAGCGCACCGGGCCGTCCTTGATAATGTAAGCCCAACAATTGTGAGTAGCATCGTAATGCTGTTTTTTCATTTCCTGGATCTTTTCCAGCGCCTCCGCTTCCGTTTCTACAGGCCAGAGCCTTCCGATAAAGCGGGACTTTTTTTCAATAAATTCATCCTCGCCAAACTGCGTCGGCACCAGATACTCGTCCAAGGTTACACTTCCTTCGTAATATATTCTTTCAACCTGCCATAGAGAATATCATCCACAACGGTCTCTACAACGATTCCCTCTGCGGTGTAATCCGTTGCAAGGACCTGTGCATTATTGTGGAGCGTTTCCACCATTCCGCCCATGGAATAGGGCAGCGTCACTTCTACATGGTGCCGGGTGTGGCCCAAAGTCCGTTCAATGGCAGCAAGCAGCTCGGTCATGCCAAAACCCTGCTTGGCGGAGATCCGCACTACATCTTCCCCGATAGGAATATCGATAGCTTCCACCAGGTCGGCCTTATTGTAACAGCGCAGAACCTGGGTGCCGGGCTTGGCTAGCTTGGCAATCAGCTTGTCCACAACCTCAATATGCTCCTCCCGATTGGGATCGGCAGAGTCGATCACGTGCAGCAGCAGGTCTGCGTATTCCAGTTCCTCCAGTGTTGCCCGGAAGGCATCCACCAGGTGGTGGGGCAGTTTGGCAATAAAACCGACGGTATCAGACAGGATTACATCCAAATTGTCGGAAACCGTCAACTGCCGGGAGGTAGTGTCCAGGGTGTCAAACAGGCGGTTGTTGGCAGGGATGCCAGCATCGGTCAGTTGGTTCAGCAATGTGGATTTGCCGGCGTTGGTATAGCCTACGATGGCCACTACCGGCACAGAATTTTTCATCCGGCGCTCCCGCTGCACGCCACGAACCTGGCGCACTTGCTCCAGTTCGTCCTGCAGCCGGGAAATCCGCTCACGGATATGCCGGCGGTCAGATTCCAGCTTGGTTTCACCGGGACCGCGGGTGCCGATACCGCCGCCCTGGCGGCTCAAACTCTTGCCCATACCGGAAAGCCGGGGCAAAAGATATTTATACTGGGCCAATTCTACCTGTAAACGGCCTTCTTTCGTCTTAGCACGTTGAGCGAAAATATCCAAAATCAAAGCACTGCGGTCCAAAACCGTAACACCGATAATTTCCTCCAGCGCACGGATATTACCAGGCGACAATTCGTTGTCAAAGACCACCATGGTGGATGCCGTGGCCTCCACCAGCATTTTCACTTCCTGGGCTTTGCCTTCGCCGATAAAGCTGTGAGAATCCGGGGTGTGGCGATTTTGCAGGACCTTGCCGGTGCAGAAACCGCCGGCAGTTTCCAGCAAAGCTTCCAGTTCTTCCAGGGTCTCGTCAGTAGCGGTCTGTTCCTTGCGGAAGCAATCCGCATTCAGGCCCACCAAAACTGCCCGTTCCTGCAGTTTTTGTCCAATCATTTCTTCCATAGTTTTCTCCTCTTACCACGGTAAATTGTTGTTTAGCGCAGCATGCTACGCAAAAAGTGCAGAATGCAAAGTGCAAAGTGCAAAATGAAGGTGTCGCCTTTGGCGACTTGTTCAATCATTGCCGTAGGCAATACCTCAATTTTGCATTTATCATTTTGAATTTTGCATTTCGTGCCTTGGCACGATAAACAACAATTTTTCTATCCTAAACTCTTATCTTTTATTATACCACAAAAACCGCGGTGCGGACAACAATTTCTGCAAAAAAATACAAAAAATCCGCACCACGGCAACCGTAGTGCGGATTTAATGTCTTACTTCAGGCCGAAACGCTTGTTGAAGCGATCGACACGTCCACCGGTGTCAACCAGCTTCTGCTTGCCGGTATAGAAAGGGTGGCACTTGGAGCAGATCTCAACACGAATTTCCTTCTTGGTAGAACCAGTGGTAAAAGTGTTGCCACATGCACAGCGGATAGTGGTCTGATCGTACTTGGGATGGATACCTTCCTTCATTTTGTTCACCTCTTTCTTTTCATGTAAAAGGGCATA
>JAZOBI010000078.1:0-10860 GCA_045595885.1 Faecousia sp.
ACCCACTGCATGGCCATCAACCGTGACGTGTTCGAGGCTGCCGGCGCTCTGCAGTACCTGAACGAAGAGACCCGCACCTGGAACTCCGTTGAAGATTTCTTCAAGGCTGTTCAGGCTGTTTATGATGCCGGTTATGAAACCGTCGGCACCATCTACTGCGGCGGCCAGGGCGGCGACCAGGGCACCCGCGCTCTGATCACCAACATCGGCGGCGGCACCTATTCCAATGCTGACCACACCGCTTACACCTATGCTTCCAACGAAAACGCTACCGCTCTGGCTAAGCTGTATGCTCAGGACGGTATCGACTTCAACCCCGCTATCGTTGCTTCCGACGAGATCACTGCTTTCGTCAACGGCACTCTGCAGATGGCTTTCTGCTGGAACATCTCCCAGGAAGTCAACAACGCTGACGCTCTGGGCTTCGATGTTCTGCCCATGGCTTTCCCCTCCGATTCCACTCCCTCCCTGCAGGGCGGTATCTGGGGCTTCGGCGTGTTCAACAATGGCGATGAAGCTAAGATCGAGGCTGCCAAGACCTTCATCCGCTTCATGACCGAGACCGACGAGCAGTACTTCAAGGCTGTTAAGGCTTCCACCTTCGCTCCCTGCCGTGACCTGGCCAACTCCGCTGAGCTGAACGCTCTGCTGCCCGAGTACATGCTGGTTGCTCCCATGATGGGCGACTACTACCAGATCACCACCAACTGGACCCAGGCTCGTACCGAGTGGTGGAATATGCTGCAGCGTGTTGCCAACACCGACGGCTCCGTCGAGGCCATCCTGGCTGAGATGCAGACTGCTCAGAACGCTGCCAACGGCGGCTAATCCGACCCGGGTAAAAGCAGAATAACGAACCATAACTTGCCCCTCCCTCTCAAGGGGAGGGGCATTTCGTTAAGTAATAGGTAGTAGTGAAGAGTGAATAAGCCATCACTTCTTCACTATTCACTATTACTTGTTACTTTGATTTGAGAGGAGGATTTCCTTGGCAAATAAAAAGATCGTTGTCAGCAAAACCACCAGAAGACTGGTGGTCCAGGAAAATATCGCCGCGTATTTGTTCCTGCTGCCCTTCCTGGTGTTCTTCGTGGGCTTCGTGCTGTACCCCATGTTCATGTGCGTCTATACCAGCTTCTTTGACGCGACCATGGGTCGTGATGATATTTTCGTTGGCATCCAGAATTATGCGGACCTGCTGTGGAAGAAGACCGTTAACCCTGATGGAACCGTGGTCTATGGCGATCCTGTTTTCTGGAAGGCTCTGTGGAACACCCTGATTATCGTTTTGGTGTCCGTGCCTGTTACCTGCGCGTTCTCTCTGTGGGTGGCTTCCATCATCAGCAAAATGCCCGTGGTGGCCACTTCCGCGTTCCGTTGTATCTTCTACTTGCCCGTGGTCACCGGCTCCGTGGCCGTTACCATGGTTTGGAAGTGGATGTTCAACAACTACTATGGTATCCTCAATTATGTAGGTACCTCCACCGGCCTCATCGATAAGAATATCAACTGGCTGGGCGATCCCAAGTACGCGTTGGGCTGCATTATTTTGATTCTGCTGACCACCTCCGTGGGCCAGCCCATCGTGCTGTATGTTTCCGCGTTGGACAATGTGGATAAAACCCTGGTGGAAGCCGCCGAAGTGGACGGTGCCACCCCCATGCAGGCATTCTGGAAGATCAAGTGGCCACAGATGATGCCTACCACGCTGTACATCCTGGTCATTACCACTATCAACTCTTTCCAGTGCTTCGCGCTGATTCAGTTACTGACCTCCGGCGGCCCCGAGAACTCCACCATGACCATCATGTATTACATCTACTACCAGGCCTTCAAACTGTATAAGTATGGCTACGGCAACGCCATGGGTGTGATCCTGGCGATCATCATTGCCATTATGTCTGCTATTCAGTTCAAGATTGGCCAGGAAAAGTAAGAGGGGAGGAACGATTATGAACAACAGTAACCGTTTGGATGCTTCCCGTACCAAAGAGCGGATCTATAAGGTACTTAGCTATACCTTTGTGATCATCATGGCGTTCTTCTTCCTGTTCCCCCTGTATTGGATCATTACCGGCGCCTTCAAGGCAAAGGCAGAGATCATCGCGCCCCAGCCCTCCTGGTGGCCCAAGGAATGGGTTCTGACCAACTTTGAAAACCTGATGAGCAAGCGTACCGCGCCGCTGTTCAAGTTTGAGATTCCCTTTACGGGACTGATCGTAACTGGCCCCAAGATCCCCGGCGCTATCCGCTGGCTGGTGAACTCCGTGTTTATGTCTGTAGCTTCCATGCTGCTGACTTGCCTCACCGCCGCTATGGCCGGTTATGCTCTGGCAAAGAAGCGTTTCTATGGCCGCGGCATCCTGTTCACGCTCATCGTCTGCGCGATGGCTCTGCCCAAGCAGGTTATTTTGATCCCTCTGCTGCGTGAAATGTCCGCTCTGGGTCTGTACGATACCGCCTGGGCTGTCATCATTCCCGTTGTGGGCTGGCCCTTCGGCGTGTTCCTGCTGAAGCAGTTCTCGGAAGGCATCCCCACCGAAATGGTGGAGGCCTGCCGCATCGACGGCGCATCCGAGTGGCGCACCTTTACGGATGTTATGTTCCCCATGATTAAGCCCGGCGTTGGTGCCTGTGCCATCTTTACATTCATCAATGCCTGGAATGATTACTTCATGCAGCTGATCATGCTGATGGGCACCGATAAGTTGACCATTTCTCTTGGTATCGCCACCATGCAGGGTGAAAACTCCACGGACTTTGGTCTGTTGATGGCTGGCTCCGCCCTGGCTTCCGTGCCGATCATCATCATCTTCATCATCTTCCAGAAGTACTTCACCAAGGGCATCACCATGGGCGCCGTTAAGGGTTAAGGAGTATCCTATGATTCTTGCGAAAAATGAAACTGCCCGGGATTATCTGGGCATTCACCCCAATCTTGATCTGGCGCTTGATCGGATCACCCCTGCCTTTCTGGATAGCCTGGGGGATGACAAAGTAGAGATTTTGCCCGGACAGGTCTGGTGCACACGCTTCACTTATGAAACGATTCGTGATGAGGACAGCTTTTTTGAAGCCCATGAAAAATTCCTGGACATCCACCTGATGCTCTCCGGTTCTGAACGTGTGGAAATCTCCGATCCTAAGGATTTGAATCCCCTGTATAGCCAGAGTGAGAACGATTTCTATGCATACGAAGGTCCCGGCCGTCACAAATTGGTATTGACTGCCGGTGATTTCCTGGTGGTGTGGCCCAGCGATGCCCATAAAATCAAAATGTTTGTGGGTGAGCCCAATCAGGTGACGAAAGCTGTTTTTAAGGTCAAGATTCGCTAATACAAAAGGAGAAAAACATGAGAGATCTTTCCAAATATGAGGGTATTATCCCCGCGTTTTATGCTTGTTATGATCGTGACGGCGCCATCAATCCCGCTGCCGTCCGTGAGCTGACCCGTTGGTTCATCGAAAAGGGCGTTCAGGGTCTGTATGTTGGCGGTTCTTCCGGCGAGTGCATTTATCAGAGTGTTGCCGAGCGTAAGCTGGTGCTGGAAAATGTAATGGCCGAGGCAAAAGGTAAGATCACCGTTATCGCCCATGTGGCCTGCAATAACACTGCTGACTCTCAGGAACTGGCTCGTCATGCCGAAGGTCTGGGCGTGGATGCGATTGCTTCCATTCCGCCTATTTACTTCAAGCTGCCGCCCTATGCCATCGCCAAGTATTGGAACGATATGAGCGCTGCCGCGCCCAATACCGATTTCATCATTTACAACATTCCCCAGCTGGCCGGCGTCAGCCTGAGTGTGCCGCTGCTGAAGGAAATGCTGCGCAATCCCCGCGTGATCGGCGTTAAGAACTCCTCCATGCCCACCCAGGATATTCAGATGTGGCGCGATGAGGGTGCCATCGTCTTTAACGGCCCCGATGAGCAGCTGATTTCCGGCCTGGTTATGGGCGCTGTCGGCGGCATCGGCGGCACATACGGTGCTATGCCCCAGCTGTATGTGGAGCTGTATCGCTGCGTCAAGGAGGGCCGTATGGAAAAGGCTCTGGAAATCCAGAACGATTGTTGCCGCATCATCTACAAGATGTGCTCCGGCCACGGTAATATGTATGGCATGATCAAGGAGATTCTGCGCCGCATGGGCTGCCCTGACTGCGGTAGTGTTCGCGCACCTCTGGCTGAACTGGTAGACAGTGACTACGCCATTGCGCAGGAGTGTGTCACCATGATCCAGACTGCCATCGCAAAGTACTGCTAACACATGGAGCCGCCGGGGCTTTCCCCGGCGGCTTTTGGAGAATCTATGGAATTTATAGAGCCGTTGCAGGTTCTGTGGGACTATTTGTGCCTGCGTCAACTGCCCCAACAGGCCGACTGTATTGTGGGCTTCGGTAATTTTAATACGGACATCGCCCGGCGGGCTGCCCAGCTGTATCATCAGGGCTATGCCCCGAGGATTCTGTTCACCGGTGGCTTGGGCCGCAATACTCAGGGTCTGCTTCCGGAACCGGAGGCGGTACGGTTTGCCCGGGTGGCCATGGAATGTGGCGTGCCGGCTGAGGACATCCTTTTGGAGACAGCATCTTCCAATACGGCGGAGAATATTCTCTTCACCCGGGAAATGTTGCGCTCGCTGGATTTGCCGCACAGCCGTGTGTTAGGTGTGCATCAGCCTTTTATGGAGCGGCGGATTACCGCGGCTATGGGAGTGTACTGGCCGGAATTGCAGTTTTTTGTCACCTCGCCCCAAGTCACCATTGCGGAATATCTTCTCCGGGCAAGACAGCAGGGGATCAGTGAAGAAGCATCCGTCAGCGTTATCGTCGGCGATTTCCAGCGGATGGAATTGTATGCCCAGAAGGGCTGGCAGCTGCCCCAGCAGATTCCCCAGAATGCATGGGCGGCATATCATAAACTTGTAGCCATGGGCTACGACAAACAAACGGTATAACAGGAGGAATTTGTATGCAATATTTAGGCGTTGAATATCAGATGAAGCACCCCCCGAAGCTGGATCCTACCTTTATTCCATTCGGTGTTTGGCGTGAAGCTTACTTAAAGGATGCCGGAATGCCCCTGGCCATCGCTGTGGAGCGCGACAAGGGCCGGGTTTCCGTACACCATACCTGCATCCACGGAACGCCCGAGATGCGTGACGCGGACTACCGCTATGTGGAGCGCTATGTGAAGTTCCTGCTGTGGTCTACCGGCGGTTTCCGGGTGTCTATCTGCGGCTGCAGCGAACTGGCTCAGCGCCTGAAGGCTGCCTACACCCCCGAAGGTGAGCGCCACTTTGATTTCACCTTCGTCAATCAGCTCTATGAGCGGGATTTGGAGATTTTGGATCTGCCGTTGGAAGAGTGCCCTGCCTCCAATGAGGTTCCCGAATCCATCGGCGGTTACATGGACGGCTGCCGTATCGGTTTCGATGCCGGCGGTTCCGATATGAAGGTTTCCGCTGTTGTGGATGGTGAAACCATTTTCTCTGAGGAAGTTGTTTGGCTGCCCAAGCTGAATTCTGATCCCGAGTATCACTTTGAGCACATTGTTGGCGCCATGAAGCTGGCTGCTGAGAAGATGCCCAGAGTGGACGCCATCGGCGTTTCTTCTGCCGGCACTTTCATCGGCAACGCACCCATGGTGGCATCTCTGTTCATCAAGGTGCCTCGCAGCAATTGGGACAAGGTCAAGACCATTTATGACCGTGCCGGTGCGGCTGTGAACCCCAATGCCCCTGTTTTGGTTGCCAATGACGGTGATGTTTCCGCCCTGGCCGGTGCCATGTGTCTGGGCAAGGGCAATCTGATCGGTATTGCCATGGGTACTTCCGAGGCCGTTGGCTATGTGGATAAGGATCAGAATGTGCTGGGCTGGATCAATGAGCTGGCCTTTGCGCCTGTTGACCTGCAGGAAAAGGCTATGCAGGACGAGTGGTCTACGGACTTCGGTGTAGGCTGCAAGTACTTCTCTCAGGATGCGGTCATTAAGCTCGCTCCCTGGGCTGGCATTGAGATTCCCGAAGACTTGACACTGGCAGAAAAGCTGAAGTTTGTACAAAAACTGATGGAGGCCGATGATCCCAGAGCCATCGCCGTGTTTGAGACCATCGGCGCTTACCTGGCATATACCACGGTGCTGTATTCCCAGTTCTATGATATCGACTATATGATGCTGCTCGGTCGCGTAATGTCCGGTAAGGGCGGCGACACCATTTTGCGTGTCTGCAATGAGATTCTGGCAGATGAGTATCCTGCTTTGGCCAAGAAGTGCCTGGTTACGCTGCCTGATGAGAAGATGCGCCGTGTTGGCCAGTCTGTGGCTGCCGCGTCTTTGCCGAAGGTGAAATGATTCACAGGATTTT
This sequence comes from Faecousia sp., assembly GCA_045595885.1. Lineage (GTDB taxonomy): Bacteria > Bacillota > Clostridia > Oscillospirales > Oscillospiraceae > Faecousia. Next base: position 6,366 of record JAZOBI010000078.1, read on the forward strand.
CTGTCTAAGGGATTCCTGATTTCACTTAATAAGAAATTTTGCTGAGCCCCGGTTTGCGTTATTCGCGCAAATCGGGGCTGTTTATTTTTTTCAGCGGCGCTCCCGGCATCCCTGTTTTTTGCGCTTATTTGGAGAAAAATGTTGCCTTTTGTCCCTGGTCTTGGTATACTTGCCATAGGCAACAAAAAAAGGATGGTGTCTTATGGGAATTGCAATTGTCATTTTCTGCACATCGGTGCTGTTTTTGGGTATGATCCTGTTGCTGGCGGCCAAACCCAAGTATGCCGGCAAAATCACCGGTACCTTCGTTGTCTTGGTGGGTGTGGGTGGCCTGCTGATCTACGGCTATGGCTATGCGGTAACCATTGATAATTTGGGTCTGGCAATCATTCGGGCACTAATGTCTGTGTGCGGTATGTATATGGGAAGAAATGAGCTTTCCGCCATTTCCGATACACCGCTGATGAGCCATGGCTGGATGCATGTTATATTTTGGTTGCTGCATCTGTTTGCGCTGTATGCTACTGCCAGCGCGGCTATCACTACTATAGGCGCTGAGGCCCTGAAGAAGCTGCGGCTGTGGCTCCTTCGCCGGGGTCAGTTGAATGTGATCTACGGCGTCCATGATGACTCTCTGGCGCTGGGCAAACAGCTGATTGGTCAAAAGAAGAGTGTGGTCGTGTTTGTGGATGCCAAGCCAGCGGCAGGACAAGCTGCGGCCGTTGACAGTGCGGGCTGTGTTTTACGAAGTGACGGCAGCGCCCTGTCTGCCGATCTGCGGTTCCTGCGGATGGTGGGCTTGCGGAAAAATCGGGAAGTGGTGCTTTATGCGTTGCATAAAGATGTTGCCGCCAATATTGCATACGCGAAAAATCTGCTAAACAGCATGGAAAAGATGGGTGTAACCCCGGAAAATACCAGATTGGTGATTCTGGGCAAGAATGAAGAAACGGTGGGTACCCTGCAGACACAAAATGGCCGCTATGGATATGGCGCTGTATCTGAGGTGAATGAGGCGGAACTGGCCGCCCGTCTGCTGATTCGCCAGTGCCCGCCTTGTGATGCGATCGCTTTTGACGAGCAGGGAAGGGCCAGCCAGAATTTTGAGGTACTGGTGATAGGTTTCGGTAAAACGGGCCGGGCGGTATTAAGACAACTGGTGATGAACGGCCAGTTTGAAGGCAGCAACTTCCGGGCGGATGTTTTCGCGTCAGATCTTGCAAACACCCATGGCTTTTTTACCAAACAGTATGTGGGAATGTTAAGAGAATACGATATTTCTTTCCATGATTTCGATGCGCGCAGTGCGCAAATGTACAAACATCTGGATGAACGGTTCGAAAACATTAAATATGTGGCCATCTGCACTGGTAATGACAAGTTGAATGGGGAACTGGCGCAGGAACTGGCAGGCTATTTCTGTCAGCAGGGCCGAACCATTCCTATTTGCCAATGCGACAGAAGCGGTATTCGGATCCAGGTTGGCGACAGTCAGGAAGTACATACTACCCGATTGTATGATGCCAAGCTGTTGAGCCGGGAGGGTTTGGACAGAATGGCAATGGTGTTGAATCATCGCTATCAGCCCACATCGGATAAAACAGCATTGGAAAATTGGATGGAATGTGATTATTTCAGCCGCCAGAGTTGTCGCGCTTCCGCGGACTTTGCTCCCGCGATGCTGCGCATGGCAGGCATCAGCGATCAGGAGGCTATGCAGGGGTGGCAGCCCACCGGCCAGCTGTTGCTGAATTTGAGCAAAACCGAGCATCTGCGGTGGAACGCCTTCCATTTCTGCATGGGCTTTTCCACCATGACCGATGAAGAATTTGACAGCCGCGCGACTGAGTATCTGCGTCAGAAATCCGAAGGCAAGGCCACCATCCGTATTTCCAAAAATATGGCCAATCGTTCCCATGCCTGTTTGGTCAGCTGGGATGGGCTGGAGGCACTGTCGAAAAAGGAATCGGCCATCACCGGAAAGGATACGGATTATCAGCGGCTGGACACGGAAAATGTGCTGGCATTGCCGTCCTTGCTGCGTGCAGCGGAAGGCAGCGAGGTATGAAATTTTACGCCGGACTTGGCCGAATGTCGGGGTGCCAACAGCTGCTTGGTTCCATGGCGAAAAAACTGGAAGAGAATTTGGAGGATACATAAATGCAAAGATGTGCGTTTACTCCCTATGAAGGCAAAAAACCCTATATTTTTATCAGCTATGCCCATAAGGACTCCCATCTGGTGTTTCCTATTTTGGAGGAGCTGGACCGTCGGGGTTACCGGGTGTGGTATGATGACGGAATTGCGCCCGGCAGCGAATGGCCGGAAAATATTGCCCAACATCTGGATGGCTGCAGTTTAGCTTTGGCGTTTATTTCTCCGAACTCCATCGCATCCGTCAACTGCCGCCGGGAAGTGACCTTTGCCCTGTCCAAGCGGAAGCCGTTCCTTGGTATCATGCTGCAGGCAACGGAGATGTCTCTGGGCATGGAGATGCAGTTGTCCGCCCAGCAGTGTATCATGAAGTACACTTACACTTCCGATGAGGATTTCTTCCGCAAGGTGTGCTCCTGTCCGGATCTGGAGCCCTGTTTGGGTCAGCCCAAAGCTGTGGTTGTTCCGACACAGCAGCCTGTTGCGCCTGCTGCTGCAGCGGCAGAGATTGCAGCAGCGCCGAAGCCTGAAACGGAAAGGAAACCGGTGGATAAGAAGCTGATCGGCATTGTGGCAGGCATAGCGGCGGCGGCAGCGCTGATTGCCGTGGTTCTGGCGATTTCCCTAGGCAGCAGGGGAGAGGGGAATCCCAGCCAGGATTCCCAACCCAGCCAAAGTACCGGAACCGAAACCCCTTCTGACTCCACTGGCCCCACCGACATTACCGGGGAAACGGTGCTCAGTTATTCCGAGCAAACCATTACCGCCGAAGATGTGGCGCATATCAACCGGCAAACCCAGCTGCAGACCCTGGAAATGCGCAATTGTGTCGTACAGGACAATGCGTTGGATTCTCTTATTTTGCCGGAAACCGTGACCGAGATCCATCTGGAAAAATGCAGCGGCATTACAAATCTGTCCGGTTTGCTCTCTTTGGAAGGACTGGTTAGCCTGAAGCTGATCGACTGTGGCATTACCGATGGGGACTTGGTCACGTTACCCGGAGGGGAATTGCAGTTGCTGGATATTTCCGGAAATCCCAATTTTACGAATCTGGAGATTTTTGCCAACTGTACGCAGCTGACGCATATTGATTTTTCGAATACCGGCGTTTCCTCTTTGGCGGCACTCTCCGGAATGGAGCAACTGTATGCCGTCAACGGCAGCCATACCAATGTGAGAGATCTGGCCGTGGTGGCAAATATGACCGGTCTGCGGGAGATATCTTTTGCCGGCTGTAACATGGAAAGCATTGATACCCCCTTCTACTGCCTGTATCTGGAAACTCTGGATATGTCCTATAACCAGCTGAACGATTTGAGCGCGTTTTCCAATTGCGCGGTGCTGAAGCACGTGAATTTGGCATTCAACTCGCTGTATGATATCGAGGTTCTGGAAAAGAGCGCCGGCACACTGGAGAGCCTGAATCTGTGCGGAAATGACAGTATATATGACTTTGATCTGGAATTCCTCAATGGCTGCGCGAAGCTGCGTCAACTGGTTTTGGACGGCTTGTATTTGGGTACGCTGAGCTTTATCTCCGAACTGGAGGAATTGGAGTACCTGTCCGCTGTGGATTGTGGTATCCGGGATATTTCCACGCTGCAGAAGCTGACCAATCTGTGCTATCTGAATTTGACCTTCAATCGCATTTCCGATATTTCTGTGCTGTCTGCAATCGCTAACGACAATATGATCCTGGATTTGAGCTTCAATGATGTGGAGGATGTATCCGCGCTGCCGGAGAAAAACTACGCATGCCTGAATCTGACCAGTGAGAATCTGCAGCCGTATACGGTTCCAGCGGTTTGCGGTGAGATCCTGCTGTTTTATTTCCATGAAGATTGGCTCAATGCCGATTGCATAAACGGAAATGGCAAGGATGCATTTACCTATTTGCTTGTGGTGGATTGCCCCCTGGACAAGATGGTTTTCATGGAAAATCAGTTCGGCAAAGACCGGATTCTTTTCCTTGTGGAGATAGTTGACTATCTTATGGCGCTGGAAGAATGTGGGATTGACACAGCTTACCTGACAAAATATTTAGTTGGATAAGAAGGAGGCCCGGTGCGCCTGAGAATGCGCGCCGGGCACTTTTTGGTTAAAGAAAACCACCAGCCGGGCTGGTGGTTCCAAAAAGCTTTAGCTATGAGTAGAAAAAATATCCTCCTTTAGTTATAGTAATGGTGGTCTGCCAACTGCCATTACAGAACTAAAGGAGGAATCAAGTCCGGATGAAACTTGACACGAACAGTTTAGCACACACGCAGAGGGAATGCAAATACCATATCGTATTCGCGCCAAAATATCGTCGTCAAATAATATACGGCAAGATAAAAGC
>JAZOBI010000079.1:0-13397 GCA_045595885.1 Faecousia sp.
CCGTGATTTATTACACTATTCGCTACTACGACGGCGATACGCTGCTGAAATCGGAATCGCTGGCTTACGGCGCAACACCTTCTTATGTGCCGGCAAAGAGTGGCTACACCTTCCTGGGCTGGTCGCCCGAAGCGGTTGCGGTTACCGGCGATGCGACCTATTCTGCTCAATGGGAAGAACGCATTACATTCGCAAACGGTTCCTGGGCGCAAATCGCAGGGATTTCCGAAAGCGGTCAAGCTGCGGAATACTTTGCTGTGGGTGACACGAAAGAAATCACTTGGGGTGGTAATACTTACACCTGTGTCATTCTCGGACTTGACCACGACGATCTGGCGGACGGTTCGGGCAAGGCCGGTATGACAATCGGTGTTATGACGGCACACCCTACCGCAATCAAGGTATTTACTTCCAACTATGCCACCGGCTATTCTGTTTGGGGAAATTCCAAGAACGATCTATATATAACCATAAAGGGCTTCCAGTCTGAGGTAGATTTGGCGGATATTGTGGCGGTTGCAAAATCGGTCAAAAAACACTCTTACCGTTATATAGATCAGACCGTAGTAGCCACAACCGACACTTTCTTTGCGTTTAGCTATGAGGAGATATTGGGCTCGGAAACCGTCCTCGGTGACACCGGAAGCCAGTATGTGTATTTTATGGCTGATACGACAAATGCAACGGCTGTACTGCGTAAAGTAATGTCTGCCGGCACATCGACCTATGTTGACTACTGGCTGCGAGATTCCAGGTCGGATTACAGCAATGGTTCCGGTAACTTCTATTGGCCATATATAACTAACACCGGCGGAGCAATTTTACAAGGCTACGGAAAGTCCGATTCGAAGTATGTTGTATTCGGCTTCTGCGTGTAAGAAATCATAATCCTACCATAGCTTGTTCTATCCGGCCCGGAAGGGACATACCTTGTAAGGAAAGACCATGGCAGGAGCATTCTCCTGCCGGAATCAGGAGGCTGGCTATGGAAACTATTTATCAAGATATTCCCGCCCGGACCGACGGCAACATTTACATTGGTGTGGTAGGTCCTGTCCGAACCGGAAAATCCACCCTGATCAAACGAATCATGGAAACATTGGTGATCCCCGGCATCGAAGATCCCTATCGCAAAGAACGGGCAAGAGATGAGCTTCCCCAAAGCGGAAGCGGCCGCACCATTATGACTTCGGAGCCCAAATTCGTACCGGAAGAAGCCGTGCAGATCTGCCCCGACGGTAAGGCGATTCTTCGGGTGCGGATGATCGACAGTGTGGGCTACATGGTATCCGGCGCCACCGGTGCTACAGAGGACGGCGCGCCACGAATGGTGACTACCCCATGGTTTGATTACGAAATTCCTATGACCGAAGCCGCGGAGTTGGGCACAAAAAAGGTAATGGATGAGCACTGCTCCATTGGTTTATTGGTGACCACGGATGGCTCCATCACAGACATTCCCCGTGAGGATTATCTGGAAGCGGAACAGCGGGCCATCCTGGATATGCAAGCCACGGGAAAGCCCTTTTTGGTAGTGATCAACTCCCGGCAGCCCCATTCTGAGGCGGCGCAAGCCATAAAAGCAGAGTTACTGCAAGTTTTCGGGGTGGATGCTGCCGTCGCGGATTGTCAGGCGCTGACAGCAGAGGATATTGGGATGCTTCTTGAGAAGCTGCTATACCAATTTCCCCTGGAGGAATTGCGGGTATCCATGCCCCGGTGGCTGGACGGTTTGGAAATCACCCATCCCATCAAGGCACAGCTTTATGGAGCGCTTCTCCATGCGGCCCAGACCATTACCACACTGGGTCAAACCCGGCAAATTCTGGAGCAGCTGCAGAAAGTGGAGCCAATCCAAACGCTGTGCGTCCGGGGCATTGATCCGTCCACCGGAACCGCCGATTGCGCCATTACACTTCCGGAAGAACTGTTCTACCGGGTCCTTAGTCAGCAAACGGGCATTGCGATCAACAATGACGGAGAGCTGATGCAACATCTGACAGAACTGTCCGCCATCAAGACTGAATATGACAAGATCTCTGACGCGCTGGCTTCCGTTCGGGCCACCGGTTACGGCGTTGTGATGCCGCGGCTGGAGGAAATGACTTTGGAGCCACCGGAGGTGCTGAAAAAGGGCAGCAGCTACGGCATCAAGCTGAAGGCCGGCGCGCCTTCCATACACATGATGCGGGTGGATATTGACACAGAGATCGCGCCCATGGTAGGCGATGAGCAGCAATCCAAAAATCTCATCGGCTATTTATCGGAGGAAACTCCGGAAAAACTGTGGGAAAGCAATATTTTCGGCAGATCCGTTCACGATCTGATCCAGGACGGCATCACCGCCAAACTGCTTCGCACATCGGAGGATGTACAGAGCAAGTTCCGGGGCACCCTGCAGCGGATCGTCAACGAAGGCGCCCAGGGGTTGATTTGCCTGATTTTGTAACAGCGCTTCAAATTTTCGTTTTTCGCTGAGCCTTTCCCACCGGGGAAGGTGGCACGGTGGCAGCCGTGACGGAAGATCGTCGCCCACCATGGGCCACAGCGGCTCGATCAATCGCAAGTACGCAGCTTGGCGCTAAGGGACGCGCATTGGCGTGTCCCTTCAACTCTTTGTTTATTTTTGTGTATAGTCTTTACCTTCCGGGAAAAATATGGTATAATACATCATCATTATCTCCCCAGGAGGGTTTCTCATGTTATTACCGGAAAACAAACGGTTCCGATGGAATTATACGGCGCTGGCATTCATGCTGCCTACGATTTGTATGCTGATATTCATGTTTGTCACATCCTGCGAGCCTTTTGGCAAACATTGTATGCTGTACTCGGATATGTATCATCAGTATTACCCCTTTTTCTGCGAATTCCGGCGGGCGCTGCGCTCCGGCGAGTCGCTGCTGTACAGCTGGAATGTGGGTATGGGCATGGAATATCTGGGTCTGATTTCCTACTATCTGGCATCGCCGCTGAATTTGCTGAGTGTGCTGATTCCCGAAAGCTGGACACTGGAATACTTCTCCCTGCTGCTGCCCATCCGGCTGGGACTGGCAAGCCTGTTCTTTGCCATTATGCTGAAAAAATTATTTGGCAAAGACGATTTGTCCATTGTGCTGTTTGGCGCGTTTTACGGTATGTGCGCCTGGGCACTGGGCTACAACTGGAATCTGATGTGGCTGGATACCTTTGCCCTACTGCCCCTGCTGGCCCTGGGCACGGTGCAGCTGATTCGGGACCGGAAATTCATTTTGTACACAATCACCCTGTTTTTGTCGGTTTTCTGCAATTACTATGTGGGATTGTTCGTTTGCATTTTTGTATTTTTCCTGTTCTTTGCCTACGAGATCTGCCGTTTCAAAAGCATTTGGCGGTTTTTTGAGGATTTGCTGAGAATCGGCGTGTTTACCATTTTGGCCATTGGCATGACCGCCATTTTGGAACTGCCCACACTGGCAAGCCTGCAGGACACCCAATCCAGTATCAACAAATTTCCCGAAGGCTTCGCGGTCAATATCGCCTCCGGTGAGGCTGTAACAGCGGCTCAGGAAGCCTGGAGCGCCTTCACCACCGCCAAAGCCGATGGCAGTGCGGGCTTGGTTTCGCTGTTCCTTACGGCGTTAGGCGCGTCCCTTCCGGTGCTGCTGGATGCTATGAGTCAGGTAGCCGGAAATATGGGCGCCGCCAACGCACCCACCGTCATGGACGGTCTGCCCAACCTGTACTGCGGCGTTTTCCCCCTTGCGCTGGCGCTGCTGTTCCTGGTTTCCGGCGATGTAAAGCTGCGGGATAAGCTGTGCAGCGCAGCCATGCTGTTGTTCTTCATCCTCAGTTTCATCATCCGCCAACTGGACTATATGTGGCACGGATTCCACTTTACCAACCAAATCCCCTACCGCTTTAGTTTCCTGTTCAGCTTTGTGCTGCTGTATATGGCATACCGGGCATGGCTTTTGAAGGACAGCTATAAAATCTGGCAGATTGTGACAGCCGGCGCGCTGAGTTTTGTCCTGGTGTTCCTTTCGGAGGAAAAACGGAATGATATTCTGTATATGGTTGCCAATCTGCTTCTGTTGGGCACCTATCTTGCCGCAATGCTTTACGGCAACCCCAATTGGACCGTGAGAAAAGCGGAAACGGAAGAAACGGAAGAAAAAGAAGCAGTGGAGTCCGAAACAGAGGAACTGCTGCCTGTGGAACCGCTGCCGGATCACGAGGAAAAAGCCTTCCGCATCCACTTCCCCACCCCGGAAATCCGCCGGAAGCAAGCCGCGATCGTCATCGCCTGCGTGATGGCCGGTGAGTTGGTTCTGAATCTGGCCTCCTTTGCTTCTGTTTTCCCGGTCAACGAATATGATTACCCCAAAAACGGGGAAGCCACCGCCTCCATGATCCAGGTTATGAAGGAACGGGAGAATGACACGTTGTTCTATCGCGCGGAAACCACCCACGCCCAAATTCTCAACGACGCTGCCCTGAATGACTATAACGGCCTGACCACCTTCACCAGCACCGCCAATGTGCAGGTAACCAACTTCACCAAAGCCCTTGGCTTTGGCGGCTACTCCACCTGGAACCGGTATCTGTACGAGGAATCCTCTCCGGTGACCAATCTGTTCACAGGACTCAAATATCTGATCGAACGAGATGGCAAGGTGGACGGAAACAGTTATTTTGAGGCTCTGCACAGCTACAAAAAGATCACATTGCTGGAAAACAAGTACTACCTGCCCCTGGGCTTCCTGGCAAATGATAATTTGGGGAACATTACCTTCCCTTCCAGCGCTTCCTTCACCTTCCAAAACACACTGTTCATCGCCGCCACGGGTGTACTGGAGAATGTGTGGACCAATGTGTACAAGGCCGATTTGGAGGTGACCGGTGATAAAGGTGTGACGGTGGATTCCGCCAACACCTCCACCGGCTACACCAAATTCACCAGCGAAAAAGGCGGCGGCAAGCTGACCTACACCTATACCATCAGCCAGCAGGGCTATCTCTGTCTGGACATGGATCTGTATTCCCAGGAAGACTTCACGGTTTGGCTCAACGATGATCGGCTTTACGCTGAGGAGGCCAAGCTGGCACAGATGTTTGGCGTGGCGGATGTAAAGCCGGGTGATGTGGTGAAAGTGGTGGTTCAATGCAAGTCGGACACCAGCGGCTCCGTATCCATCCAGGCCGCCGTCCTGAATTTGGAAGTTTTCCAACAGGGCTACGCGGTACTCAACTCCTCCACTTTGGAATTGACGGACTTTTCCACCACCTATGTGGCCGGCACCATCAACTGCAACCGGGACGGTCTGCTGTATACCTCCATCCCCCAGTGCGGAAATAAGCGGACTCAGGGCGATTATGACGAGGACGGTCAATGGGTGGAAGCCGTGATCGAAAGCGAAGGCAACTGGGATGTGTATGTGGATGGCAAGAAGGCAGAAATCCAACTGGTGGGCGATTGCATGATCGCCGTGCCCATGACAAAGGGCGAACACACCGTGGAATTCGTCTATGAAAACCCCAGCTTCAACCTGGGTTGGAAGATCAGCGCTGCGTGCGCCGGCATTTTCCTGCTGATCACCGCGGCCTGCTACCTGCCTGGCTATATCAAACAGAAACGCGCAAAATAAAGCACAAGGGCCGTGGCAAATGCCACGGCCCTTCAGAGTATCAAAAAAGGCCCAAACCGACAAAACCAAGTGTAGCGGTTTGGGCCATTTCCTGTTATGGAAATATCCATAACAGCAACTGACAAAAAATCCCCAAAGCCAGGAAATGGCTTGCTTCGCAAGGGTTTTGCCTTCCTGCGCAAACCAAAGGACTACCGTACCCATGTACGCCGACGCCTTTGGTTTGCTTGTCTTTGGGCCTTTATTGCCCTCTGCCATTCTGTCAAAACAAGTTTTTTGACAGACTGAGGCGCCGTCTTGCGACGGCGCCTGTTTTTTTGTTAAATATTCAGCATCACCAATGCGGCGATCACCGCGCCAAAGGCAATCCATTGCCGCCTGCTCAGCCGCTCTTTGAAGAAAATCACGCCGCTGAGGGTCACCAGCAGCATACCCGCCACGCTGTAGGTGGGGAAAGCCACCACCGCCGGCACAGCGTTCAACGCCGCCAGAAGGAACTTAAACGAGAAGAAATTGAAAACACCCACCGTGGTGCCGAACAGATAGGCTTTCCCATCCAGCCCTTCCCGTTTTCCTATCACCAGTCCCATGCAAAGCACAAAGGCCACCGCAAAGGAGAAGCACAGGAACAGATCAGACAGGGGCTCCGGCCCCAAAACCTCAAAAATCTTCACAACGGCATCCGCGCCGCCATTGAGCAGCAACAGCAAAATCAGCCCAATGCCAAACCGGCTGCCCTGGCTGTCCTTCTTCAAATTAAACAGCACGATCGCGCCGGTTGCCACCGCAAAGCCTGCCACCTGCAACCAGGTAGGCACCTCGCGGAAACACAAAATAGATACCACAAAAGGCACCAGCAGTCCCAGCTTCATAAACAGCGACGACAGCACAATGCCGTTTTTCCGGGTGCTGACCTGCAACAGGATCAAACCCGCCAGCAATATCACACCGTTGAGCACCGCAAGTCCCACGGTAATACCCAAACCGGCGGTTTGGCTGCTAAGCAGAGAAAAATCCCCATAGATCGCGCCCAAAACCGCACAAACCAAATAATTGGCCGCCAGCATACTGAAATGGCTTTTGATTTTGCCGGTACTCAGCCGCATGGTAATGGAAAGGCCGGCGCTGCAAAGGATGGACAGCAGTAAATAACCCATAGGGCACCTCCTGAATATAGCGTAGCCCTATCATAGCACAATCTGCCGAAATTGCAAGCAAAAAGGGCGGTCATTCACCGCCCCATCATGATGCCGCCGCGTCCAGCATATTTTCGATGAAAATGCCGTAACCCGTTGTGGGGTCGTTTACAAGGACGTGGGTCACGGCGCCTATCAGTTTTCCGTCCTGGATAATGGGGCTGCCGCTCATACCCTGCACAATGCCACCGGTGGCCGCCAGCAGCGCCGGATCCGTCACCCGAAGCAGCATATTTCTCCCTTCCTGTTTGCTCTTTGGATATATTTTCAGAATCTCCACAGAATATTCCCGAACCCCATCATGGGAAACCGTGGACAAAATCGTAGCCGGCCCGGCGCAAATCTCATCTGCCGATGCCACCTCAATGGCCTGACCTTCCCAATCTGTTTCCGCAACGCCAAAAACACCCCGGGAAGAATTTTTCCGCAACTGTCCCAGCCGCTGAGAATCGGTCACAGCTCCCCGCAGCTGTCCCGGTTCCCCGGCCTTGCCCACTTTCACCGCCACCACACCGGCCCGATACACCTGCCCGGATACCATGTCCAGCAGTTGCCCATCACCGCCGTTGACCCCATGACCCAGGGCGCCAAAACAGCCGGTATCCGGATCATAATAGGTCACCGTGCCGATTCCTGTAACGCCCTGCTTGAGATAAATACCCAATTTGGGTCCATCTGCGGTGATATTGGGTGTCAGCCGAAGGGTTCGCTCTTTGCCATCCCTTGCCACCTTCACCAACACAAAGCCCTTGGATGCGGCCAATGCCAGACGCACATCTTCGGAACAGGTGATGCTTTTCCCGTCAATGGAAAGAATTCTATCCCCCTCGCACAGACCTCCTTTTCGGGCATTCTCACCCAAGACCGTATCAATGGAGGCCACGGTCACACATTGATCCCGCAGCTCCATACCAATCACCTGCCCCACCGGCACCAGGAACTCCGTCCCAAAGGCGCTGACAGATAATATCCATACACAAAGCAGCACCGCAAGGCTTCGGATTGCCATTTTTTTCATGTTCTCGACCTCCTTTTCGTCTGCTCTTTTAATATGCCTGCGGTAGCGGAATGTAACCGCAGTAAAAGTCGAAAATTCAGTAAGAAACTGGATTTGTTGCAATTACGGCGCGGATGTGATATACTATCATAAATTAACATTTGGGGAGAATCATTATGACGGATTATCGGATTTTGTGCGCCCAGCTGGCATCGCTGACCCACGGGATTCCCTATGAAACCGCCAACCTTGCCAATGCTTCCGCTCTGCTTTGGCAGCATCTGGAAAAAATTAACTGGGCAGGTTTTTACAAACTGGAAGATGGACAATTGGTGCTGGGGCCCTTCCATGGCAAGCCTGCCTGTATCCTGATTCCGGTGGGCAGAGGCGTCTGCGGCACCGCCGTGGCCCAGGATTGCACCCAGCTGGTGGCCGATGTACATCAATTTCCCGGCCATATTGCCTGCGACTCGGCCTCCAATTCCGAAATTGTGGTACCCATTCATGTAAGGGGTCAAATCTGGGGCGTACTGGATATCGACAGTCCCCATTTTGGCCGCTTCAACGAAGCCGACAAAGCCGGCCTGGAACAGTTCGTACACATCCTGGAAGCTGCCCTGTAAAAACAAAAAATTGGTGTTACACTGGAGCGGGAGCGCCCCTGGCTCCCTCTGGCGGCTTCGCCGCTGTCGCCCCATAGGTGCGACCCATTCCCAATCCCAACAGAACGATCAACGAAAATTTGAACCTTTTCCACCTGACCGGAAAAGCTGAGATTTCCCCATTCGCAACATATTTTGCGCATTTTCGTTGCCGACAGAAAGGAGTTGCCGCCATGAAAAAGTGGGATAAAATCAAGCACCCTCTGCTCATTTCCCTCATCGCAGCTCTCCTTAGCTTCCTCCGTTTTCTCGCCATAGCCCGGCCGAGCTGGGTGGATGCTTCCCTGGTTTATCCCCTGTGGGTCGTCTGCGTTTTGCTAACGGAGCCCGGCGCGGCCATCTTGCTTCTGACCGTTGGCGCAGGTGCGGCCATGCTGGTTCCCTGTGAAGGAGAACGGACCGGTGTGCGCCGATTCCTGATCCGGCCGCTGGCTACCATGCTGGCAATTTTGCTGATCCCCGGCATCATGGTCCCCGTCAATGACAATCTGGAAACCAAACTGCGGCAGGCAAGGGTTAGCGCCAGCCACAGAGAAATTCAGAAATTTGTGGAAATCGCGGATGAAGCGATCCTATATTCCAACGATCAGCACTTGGGTCATAGGGGATTGGAAGATTTCCCTGCCCTGGCGGTGGACGGAAAGTACATCACCGATACCATGCTGATTGACTACGACAGTATGACCATTGGTTTTGCCTATCAGCATATCTCCATTTTTGAACTGCATACATTCTCCTTCGAGAAAGGGCAGCCGCCACAGGAAAGCGCATGGAGTCACAGTATAGATCTGGGCGCGCCCGGCGCCACATTGACTCTGTACTTTGATTATCGGGACGGCTCCGAAGGTAACGGTTCCACCATGACCTGCATATGCCTGACTATGGCAGACGGCACCGTATACACCGCCGCGGACATCACCGATCCGGAAACCGGTTACAATTATTTTGTGGGGCATCCGGGTGGCGGCGAATACCGCCGAATCGAAGATTTTCTTCAGCGCAAACAATGAGAAATTCAACAGTCCGGATGCCGATCCGGACTGTTATTTTATTCTGTATCGACATATACTATTTACCCATTGACAAAGTAGGTAAATGATGCTATATTTACCTAGGAAATTGGTAGGTATACAATCCTATGGAGGAATCGACTATGTATGTTTACGCGGACAACGCCGCCACAACCAAATTAAGCGACGTGGCGCTGCAGGCTATGATGCCTTATTTTACCGAAATTTACGGAAACCCCTCCTCCCTGCACTCCGTTGGTCAGGAAGCCAAGGAGCATCTGGAGGACGCCCGCGCCCGGATCGCCAAGTGTTTGGGCTGCGAGGCAAGAGAAATTTACTTTACCTCCGGCGGAAGTGAGGCAGATAACCAGGCCATTCGATCCGCCGCCATGCTGGGTGCCCGGAAGGGCAAGAAACACATCATTTCCACCGCCTTTGAGCACCACGCGGTGCTGCACACCCTGCAGCGGCTGGAAAAAGAGGGCTTTACCGTCACCTATCTGGATCTACGCAACAATCACAACATCACCGCTCAGCAGGACAAGGATGCCATCCGGGAAGACACCTGCCTGGTGACCGTCATGTACGCCAACAATGAAATCGGCTCCGTGCTGCCCATTTCGGAAATCGGCGCCATCTGCAAAGAAGCCGGCGTTATTTTCCACACCGACGCGGTGCAGGCCGTTGGCCACGTGACCCTGGATGTGAAAAAGGAACATATTGATATGCTGAGCCTGTCGGCTCACAAGTTCCACGGTCCCCGGGGCGTTGGCGCTCTGTATTGCCGCCGTGGTCTGATGCTGACCAATCTCATTGACGGTGGCGCCCAGGAGCGGGGCAAGCGGGCCGGCACTGAGAATCTGGCCGGTATCATGGGCATGGCTGCCGCGCTGGAGCACGCCGTCGCCAGTCTGGACAACTACACCAGCCGTGTCACCGCCCTGCGGGACAAGCTGATCGCCGGCCTGAGCCGGATTCCCCATTGTGACCTGAACGGCGACCGGGTCAACCGCCTGCCCAATAACGTCAGTTTCTGCTTTGAAGGCATTGAGGGTGAAGCGCTGCTGCTCCTGCTGGATATGAAGGGCGTGGCCGCATCCTCCGGCTCTGCCTGCACTTCCGGCAGTCTGGATCCCAGCCACGTGCTGCTGGCCATCGGCCGCATCCACGACGTAGCCCACGGCAGTCTGCGGCTTTCCCTCAGCGAGTACACCACTGACGAGGAAATCGACCACATTCTGAAAGTCGTTCCCGAAGTGGTGCAGTATCTGCGCAATATGTCCCCCGTCTGGCGGGATCTGCAAACCGGAAAAAGAGAATATATTTTGTAATAACGCAGGGATCGGCCTCCCGGACGGTCCTTCTACCCCACAAACATCCCCAAACAGGACTGTCTAAGACGCCGGTCCCTACAATCAGGAAATCATAAGGAGATAGATGTTATGGCACTGTACAGTGAAAAAGTAATGGATCATTTCATGAACCCCCGGAACGTGGGTTCCATCGAAAACGCCAGCGGCGTGGGCGAAGTTGGCAACGCCAAGTGCGGCGATATTATGAAGATTTACCTGCAGATCGAAAATGATATCATCGTCGACTGCAAATTCGAGACCTTTGGCTGCGGCAGCGCCATCGCGTCTTCCTCTATGGCCACCGAAATGATCATGGGCAAGTCCATCCACGAGGCCATGGAGCTGACCAACAAAGCCGTCTGCGAAGCTCTGGACGGCCTGCCGGCTCACAAGGTCCACTGCTCCGTCCTGGCCGAGGAAGCCATTAAGAACGCTTTGAAGGACTACTTTGACAAGAACGGCATCCCCTACGATGCCGAAAAATTCAAGGAAACCGACCACGACGAGCTCCACGCCGCCGTTCACGGAGAATAAGCCATGATCGTATCCACCAAAGGACGCTACGCGCTGCGGGTGATGGTGGGCCTGGCCCTGAAGGACCGGGAAGAATATGTGCCGCTGAAGGAAATCGCCGAGGAGGAGGATATTTCCCAGAAATATCTGGAATCCATTATGGCCATCTTGTCCAAAGCAGGCTTTGTGGACGCGGTTCACGGAAAAGGCGGCGGCTACCGGCTGAACCGCCCGGCAGAGAGCTACACCGTAGGCTCTATTCTGAAGCTGACCGAAGGCAATCTGGCGCCGGTTACCTGCACAACCCAGGGCTGCAGCCGCCCCACCTGCTGTAAGGCCATGCCTATGTGGGAACGGCTGGAAAAAATGATCGACGATTTTTTCGAAGGCATCACCATCGCGGACCTTCTGAAAGAAGAAAACACTCTGTAAAGCGCAACGGCACCTGCATTCGCAGGTTCCGTCTTCACACACCAATCAAAAGTTTGAACATTTGTCATGCAAAAAGGCACCTGCTCACGCAGGTGCCTTTTGATTGGAAACATCAACGCTTTGCCACAGCCCGCTGAACAGCCTTGACGATCTCCACAACAGGGATGACCAGAATGGCCAGACCCATGGAGATGCCATACTCATCCCAGCCGATGGGGGTAAAGCCAAAGGCATTTGCAATGAAGGGAATTTCAATCACGGCAGTGGTCAACAGCAGACTGCCCAGCATTGCCGCCCACAGCACCTTATTATGGGTTTTCAGGCTGAATACACTCTTTCTTTGGGAGCGCATATTAAAGGAGTGGAAAATCTCACACATAGACATTGTGAGGAATGCCATGGTCATACCGTGCTCAGAAACGCCCTGGGGCATTGCAAAGGCACCCACCTGCAGGCTGTGACCAATGATATAAGAAGCCATGGTAATGAGCGTCACCAAAACGCCCTGATAGACCACATCCAAGCCCAGACCTCCGGCAAAAATGCCGTCCTTGGAATTTCTGGGAGCACGACGCATTGTGTCAGGCTCTGCTTCTTCCATGCCCAAAGCCAGAGCCGGGAAGCAGTCGGTCACCAGGTTGATAAAGAGCAAATGGACAGGGTTTAAGAGGGTAAAGCCTAAGAGGGTTGCGCCGAACACACCCAAAACCTCACTCATATTGGATGCCAGCAGGAACTGAATGGCTTTGCGAATATTATCATAAATTCGCCGGCCTTCGCCTACGGCGGCAACGATGGTTGCAAAGTTATCGTCAGCCAGCACCATATCAGCAACATTCTTGGTAACGTCGGTACCGGTAATACCCATACCCACACCGATATCGGCAGACTTAATGGAGGGGGCATCGTTCACACCGTCACCGGTCATCGCAGTGATCGCACCGTTTTTCTTCCATGCGGTGACAATGCGGGTTTTATGCTCCGGCTGTACCCGGGCATAGACACTGTACTTTTTCACATATTCGCAGATGTCATCATCAGAAATATTATCCAGCTCCGCACCGGTGATAGCCTGAGAGGCATCGGTAATAATTCCCAACTCCTTGGCAATTGCCACTGCGGTATCCTTGTGGTCACCGGTAATCATAATGGGACGAATACCGGCAGCGGTACATTCCTCAATCGCGGCCTTGACCTCCGGACGAACCGGGTCAATCATTCCTGTCAGACCGATGAAGCACAGCTCCTGCTCCAAAAATTCGGGGGAATTGTCCGCAGGACGCTCTGTCCAATCCCGTTTGGCTGCCGCAAGCACACGCAGAGCCTTATCTGCCATGGCCTTGTTGATGGCCATAATCTCCTGGAGCTTTTCTTGGGTCATAGGCTTCATTTCGCCCTGATCCAGGTAAGTGGTACAGCGGCTGAGCACCACATCAGGACCACCCTTGGTGTACTGCACAAAGCTGTCACCCAAATCATGGATGGTGGACATCATCTTCCGGGAGGAGTCAAAGGGCGCTTCATCTACCCGGGGGGTCTTGCTTTCCAGATCTCTCTTGTGCAGACCCACAGCGTAAGCAAAGTTCACCAGCGCTGCCTCGGTAGGCT
>JAZOBI010000080.1:0-5267 GCA_045595885.1 Faecousia sp.
GCCAAGGAGCTGATCGTTGCCGTGAAGGAAGGCGGCGGTATCACTGACCCTGCCAACAACTCCCGTTTGGCTACCGTTATCACCAAGGCAAAGGCTGCCAATATGCCCAATGATAACATTAAGCGCTGCCTGGAGAAGGCCGCAGGCGCTGGCGGCGGCGACAGCTATGAGACCATCACCTACGAAGGCTACGGCCCCGGCGGTGTTGCCGTGATCGTGGAGACCATGACCGACAACCGCAACCGCACCGCAGGCTCTATGCGTCATCACTTCGATAAGTTCGGCGGTAACCTGGGCGCTTCCGGCTGCGTCAGCTGGAGCTTCGACAAAAAGGGCGTTCTGGTCATCGACAACGAAGACGGCGACTATGACGAAGAAGAGGTCATGATGGACGCCATGGAAGCCGGCGCTGACGATTTCGAGGCTGACGGCGATGTATTCACCATCTACACCACCCCCGATGATTTCAATGCTGTGGCCGAAGCCCTGAGCAAGTACACCTTCGTGTCCGCTCAGATCGAAATGGTTCCCCAGAACTACCAGAAGCTGGATAATGAAGAGCATATCAAGCTGATGGAAAAGATGATCGACGTCATGGAAGATGACGACGATGTGCAGAACGTCTGGCACAACTGGGAGCAGGAATAATAGCAAATAATGGCATAAAGGTACTCCCTCCGAGATTTCGGAGGGAGTTTTTTACAGTTCAAATTTTTCTTTGATCATGGCTGCCACAGTTTCGGGCGGCAGGTTGGAATTGTCGATTTTGATGTAGTGTTCAAAGGGAATCTCCCCCGGCAGGCTTTCCAGCCGATACCGTTCATTATCCCGGATCAATCGGGCTCTGGATGCCTCCACATCCCGTTTCGACGCTTTATGGAGCAGACGGTTAGGCGTTTCATTCCGCTGCAAGCGCACCTCCTGGGGCGCTACCAGCTCCACACAGTAAACTTCCGCACCGGCTTGCTGAAAAATCCCGGTAACATGGTTTACATAATTCCAATCCGAGGGCATATCAAAGGCCCACATAATGGTATGGATCATGCCGTAATTGTCGGTTTTCACAAATTCCCGGAAAATGATCTCCCGCAGCTGGATAATGGTTTCCCCACGAAAGCTGCCGAAAATATCCAAAACCGGCTCGATCATCATATGATTATGAAACAGCCGCAAGCCGGTGATCTTCATCAATTCCTGCCCCACCGTCATTTTGCCGACAGCACTGTCGCCAACGATCCATACGAATTTCATGGTTTTCACTCCCTTGTGTACCATTTGGGTACTACATTCGTCATATTCTCATACCACTGCAGCACCTGGGCCGCCTGGTGGCGCATAACGGAGATTTCCCGCTCCCCAAAGGGAATTGCCCAGGGCAGCGAGCTAAGGGTATTGGAGCAGATGTACAACGCCAGCAGCCGCCAAAATTCCTCAGGTACAATTCCGTCAAAATATCCATCCACCATGCCGCAGGCAAACCTGGGCGCTGCCTGGGCGCACCAGACAATGCGGTTGAATTCTTCCCAGGGGTCGCCAAAATCATCCCTATCGAAGTCGATAATCTGCAATTGACCCTTTTGGTCGATCATCATATTGCCGATGTGATAGTCCCCATGCTGATAGGTTTGGGGACGACCTGCCAACAAATGTCGATTTTTCGCCAGATATTGCAGCAGCGCCTCACCATTTTCGTACTTTAACGGGCAGCTTGCGTACATGGCAATTTTGCGGTCGATCTTTGCGTTGAAACGAGGTTCCCAGGCCGGCGCATCCACAGGAGCGGGAATCGTATGGAGCTTCGCCAGGATTCGCCCAGCCTCCAGGCCATAGGTGTACTGTTTTTCCACAGGCATTTGCGGCATTACGCTTTCCGCATCTTCGCCATCAATCCAGGTTTGAAGGGTATATACACCCTCGCAGCAGATGCCAAATTCCACACTATGGCACGCAGGAAGGTCCAATGCTGCCACTTTCTGCATTCGTTCAAATTCCCGTTTTCTGCGTTCTAATTGCTCCGCAGGTGATATTCTCAGTAAGTATTGTACGCCGTCAGCTGTGGTGATATGGAATTTTTTATCCCCGGACCAGCCCTTTGGAATGGGCACACGGGTCTGGATGGTATCAAAAATCATATTCCTTCGCTCCATCCCTTGCCAAAATGGCATAGATACAGGCATCGCAGATGCCTTGATTATTCCGATCCGCTTGACGCAAAGTACCCTCATGGGTCATGCCGCATTTGCGCATCACAGCACCGGAATAAGGATTTCTGGGGTCATGCCGTGCCTCCACCCGACCGGCGCCCACTTCTTCCAGGAAGAATCGGATCACAGCCATCAGCGCTTCGCCGGTGTAACCTTGATGCCACCATGTCCGTCCAATGCAGTAACCGACCTCCACCTTCCCTACCCGGTCATCAGAATGGACTACGGCAACAGAGCCGATGGGTCTGCCCAATTCCTTCGGCACAATGGCCCACTGGTAGTAGTTTTCCTCCTCATAGTGGCTGACCCAATCCGCCAGAACCATGGCAGAAATCTCCACATCTGTGTGGGTAGGCCAGGTCAGATACCTGGTCACCTCAGGATCCGATGCCCAGTTTTCATACATGGAATTGGCATCTTCCGCCGCAAAGCGACGCAAAATCAGCCGTTTTGTTTCCATCTGTTTTGTACCCAAATGTTTCATAGTACCCCTCCTGAAAGCAAAATGGCGCAAGGCGGAAGCCCTGCGCCATTTCTTATTTCTTTAGAACAGCAAATGCGCGAACAGAGCGATGATCGGCAAGGTCACGATGGTGCGCTCCAGGAAAATAATAAACAATTTCCAGATAGAAACCGGCACCTTACTGCCCATGATAATACAGCCAATTTCAGACATATACAGCAGCTGGGTCACGCTGGTAGCGGCCACCACAAACCGGGTCATTTCGCTTTCAATGGTTTCAGCCGCAATCACGCTGGGCAGGAACATATCCGCAAAGCCTACGATCACCGTCTGGCTGGCAAGTTCGGCCTCCGGAATCTGCAGCAGCTTATACAGCGGAATAAAGGGAACGCCCAGATACTGGAAAATGGGGGTGTATTCCGCAATGATCAATGCGGCAGTACCCATGGCTAAAATCACCGGGATGGTGCCAAAGAGCATCTCCATCACATTTTCCACGCCTTCTTTAATGAAACCCTTGATGCCGGGGGATTTTTCCGCTTTCTCCAATGCCAGCTGCAGGCCGTATTTACCTGCGGTCATACCGGCAGGAATATCCTCGCGGGTGCCGGATTCGGTACAATAGGTATCGGGGATTCTTGACAGCGGCGGAATTCTCGGTACGATCAACGCCGCAACAATACCGGCAAAGGTCACTACCAGATAGAATGGCAGGAACATATGCTCCAACCCCACCTGGCCAATCACTACCAAGCAGAAGGTAATGCTGACGGCAGAGAAGGTAGTGGCCACAACGGTGGCCTCCCGCTTGGAATAAAAACCTTCCTCATACTGCTTACTGGTCATCATAACACCCAGCGAGCCATCACCCAGCCAGGAAGCCACACAGTTTAGAGCGCTTCTGCCAGGCAGCTTGAACAGCGGCCGCATAACACGGATCAACATGGCACCCAAAAAATCCAGCAGGCCATAATTGACCAACAAGGACAGGAACATACCACCAAGGAAGAACACGCAAATCAGCAACGGCAGCAGGCCGGTGGTCACAAAAGTACCGGTGTCTTCACCAATCAGGAATTCCGGGCCAATGCCGAAAGCGATCAAATTAATCAGCACAAAGCCCAGCATCCGGACGATGAACCAAAAACCGCCCACACCAAACAATGCATCCAGCTTTGGATTACGCTTAAGGAAAGAGAAACGGAAGATCTTATGTAGAATGGTCAACAAAGCGCTGACAGAAATCAGCGCCCAAACAATCCACAGACTAAAATTGGAGATGGCGCCTTCCAGCCAATTTGCTATGACAGCAACCGGAATCGTTAAATTGCCGTTCTGATTGATGGGCGTCACAAAGAGGAAAATACCAACCAGTGACGGAAACAGGAATCGGTAAAATCGGCGATCTTTCAATAGCTTCATAACTACAACCTTCCCTATATTTTTCTGCAGGAACACAAATGTAACCATTCTTATCTTATACAATTTTGACCCATAAATCAAGTAGAAATCCAAATTGCCATAAAGAAATTCCACAATTTGGTAACAGGGAAATGCAGCTAAGCCCACAGAAGAACTCTGCTGTGGGCAATTTTACCTAAATCTTCTGGCATATCCGCATTTTCGACAAAGCTCCTCCACGGCCCGACCTCTGGAGAAGCCGTCATAGATTTTTCTTGCGCGTTCGGATGCCAGTATTTCCTCCATGGATTGTTCGTGCAGATTCCCCAACGCCAAATCACCCTCGTGATCCAGGCAACAGGGCACCACCGTTCCATCACAAAGAACGCCAATCTGATCCCGTAAGCCGTAACAAAACAGCTCCGATCCACCATCCTCCGCAGACAAATCCGGCCAATCAAACTGATTGTCAAAGCCAAGGTAAACGCCATTACCGATCCGTGTACCTCTTCTTTCTGTGATCCAGGGTCTCGGAAAATACAGGGACATGATTTCCAAAATATGATCATTCAATTTCTCCTTGCCGTTTCCATTCCACAGACGATAGCTAACCTTCATTTTCCCTTCCGCTTCTTTTCCAAACCGAAAGCAATCATTCAGATACTCATCAAAAGGCCTCTGCAAGTCATTGGCTTCAAAGGAATGTAGCGAAATATTGATCCTGTCAATGCAGGCCGCAGACAAAAGAACCGCCTGCTTTCGACGCAAAAGCGTTCCGTTTGTGGTCAGAATCACCTTAAAGTCAGATTGCGCAGCAAGAAAAAGATAACGCTCAAGCTGGGGATGGCATAAAGGCTCACCCATCAAATGGAAATACAAATAATCTGTCCAGGGGCGCAATTTCATAATCAGGGAAGAAAATTCCGATTCATTCATCGCTTTTAGCCCACGCTTCGTGCCGGGACAAAAACTGCACTTCAAATTGCAGATATTGGAAATTTCCAGATATACCTTTCGAAACCGTTTTGCCATATCTAATCCCTTCCTCCAGCATATAGAAAAAGAACCAAGCCGAAGCTTGGTTCTTTGTGTTTGCGTTACCTATTTTCACGGTCAGGGCAATCTATCGTCCTGACGTGGCAAGTGTCCGGGGGACACTTGCAGGCAGCCGCTTCCATTCTCCAAGCATATAGAAAAAA
>JAZOBI010000081.1:0-30615 GCA_045595885.1 Faecousia sp.
TACAACGTTGACCAGCAAATGCAAGATGCCCACAAATAGCATATAAAAATAAAATCCCGGATGCTTTCGCATTCGGGATTTTTGGAGGTACCGGCCAGATTTGAACTGGCGAATAACGGTTTTGCAGACCGTGGCCTTACCACTTGGCTACGGTACCATATGAAATAAGGAACGCTGTGCGTTCCTTATGTGTTTGGAGCGGGTGACGAGGCTCGAACTCGCTACCTCCACCTTGGCAAGGTGGCGCTCTACCGGATGAGCTACACCCGCATCATTGGTGCCTCCGGTCGGAATCGAACCAACGACACGCGGATTTTCAGTCCGCTGCTCTACCTACTGAGCTACAGAGGCATATTGTGGAGGGCTTTCACTCTCCACAGATGCTTTATGGCGACCCCGAACGGACTCGAACCGTCGACCTCCAGCGTGACAGGCTGGCGTGCTAACCGACTGCACCACAGGGCCAAATTGATGGTGGGAACAACAGGGCTCGAACCTGTGACCTCCTGCTTGTAAGGCAGATGCTCTCCCAGCTGAGCTATGCTCCCGTGTCTTCCGAAGTGCTCCGCACCTCAGCGACGTGGTTCATTATACACATAAACCATCATTTTGTCAAGCATTATTTTCGATTTTTTTCAAAAAATATTCTCGGTTGGTTTCCCCGGGTTTTTCCGGAGAAACCAACCAATATTCAAACTTTTTTCAACAGTTCGGCAATATCTTCCGGTGTAAAGCGATATACGGCATCGCAAAACTGACACTCCACAGGGAAAGATTTTCCATCTTCCATGATCTCGGTCAGCTCTTCCCTGCCGATGCTGATCAGGGCAGCGGTGACCCGATCCCGGTTGCAATAGCACTTATAGCAAACCGGCTCGTTTTCAAAGAACAACACGCCCAGATCGCCGCAGACTTCCGTCAGAATTTCCTCCGGTGTCAAACCCTTTTCCAACATTTTGGTCACAGCCCCGGCCCGCTGAATACCGGCCTCCACAGCGTCAATGATCTCATCCGGCGCACCGGGCAGAAGCTGGATCAGATAGCCGCCTGCCACCTTCACGGAGCAATCCCTGTCCACCAGCACGCCCAGAGCGCAGGCTGTTGGGGTCTGCTCGGAAGATGCAAAATAGGCGGTCACATCGTCGCCAATCTCACCGGAAACCAGGGGCACCGAGCCGATATAAGGCTCTTTCATCTGCAAATCCCGAATGACAGTCAGCGTACCGTCGGTACCTACGGTAGCGCCCACATCCAGTTTGCCGGGAAATTTTTCCACCAAAGGTACATTGGGTTCAGTGACGGTACCGCGAACGTTACCTGCAGGGTCAGACACCACCGTAATGGTACCGATCGGGCCGCCGCCACGGACCTGCAGGGTCATGGAGCCGTTTTCAACCTTTTGCATATTGCCCATCATGGAGGCCGCCGTCAGACAGCGACCAAAGGCAGCGGTGGCATTGGGGGTGGTGCGCTGGATCTGCGCGCCACGGCGCACCAGCTCGGTAGACCGGATTGCCACCATCTTCACAAAACCATCCATGGTCATACCACGAACTAAATAATCACTCATCTTAATGTTCCCTTTCTCGCGCTGAAATAAATGCGCTGCTCCCCTTCTCCAGGAGCTTCCAGTTTCCCGTCGGCATAGACCCGAATATGGGTAAAGCCCGCGGATTTCAAGTATTCCGTCAACTGTTCTTTGGTGTAGGCATATTCCCGATGCTCCTCAAAAGAACGCTGCCACACCTCTCCACGGCGCTGGAACAAGTCCATACCATAGGAACAAATATTGGTATCTTCATCAAATTCGCCCCGCCAGACGCAATATACATCGTCATCCTCATCCAGAAACACCTGACCGTCCATGGCTCTCAGCTTTTCCGGTGTATTGACAACAAAAATGAAAATGCCGCCGGGATTCAGAGCCTTGTACACCCGTCGGATGGCTTCTCTGCAATCGACAGGGTCAAGGATATAGTCAAGACCGTCCAGAGCGCACACCGCCAGGTCTACCGCTTTGGAAAGATGGAGCCGCTGCAGTTTCTGGCAAACAAACTGCGGCATCTTTTCCTGCTCCACAGCCCGTTGGAAGGCCACTGTCAGCATTTCCTCGGACATATCCACACCCAGCACCCGGTCATATTTTTCCGCCAGAAGCAGCGTCACAGAACCCGTACCGCAGGCCAGGTCAGCTGCAGACCTGGGCGTCAAATTTTCCTTTTTCAGAATCGCGTCATAAAAGGTCACGACGGCCTTATAGTCCACATCGTTGGTCAGCCGGTCATAACTGGATGCCAGCGCATGATAGGCGTTCATGGTTTCCCCTTCCTTTGTACGGTAAATGGTTGTTTAGCGCAGAAAAAGGAGCGCGAAGCGCGAGCCTCCCCTGTGTAAGGGAGGTGGTCAAAATCTTCGATTTTGACCGGAGGGGTTGTATGAAGAACGACAATCCCTCAGTCAAAAATCAGAGATTTTTGACAGCTCCCTTTACACAAGGGAGCCTTTGCGCCTACGGCGCATGATACTGTAAACAACAATTTCTGCTGTAAATAAGAATCGAAAAAGCATCCCGGGCAGATTACCTGCCCGGGATAAAAATAGGTCAAAACTTAACGGCGGAACAGGTTGAAAATAACGTCCACATCGTTGGCATCGTTGGCCTTGGCGGCAGGAGTAGCTTCCGCGTTGACAGGAGCCTGCTTCTGCTCGAAGCCGGTGGCGATGACGGTAACACGCATCTCGTCTTCAAACTCATCGGAATGAGTAGCACCGAAGATAATGTTGGCCTCGGGATTGGCGTTTTCCTGCACAATGCCTGCAGCGGTTTCCACATCGTCCAAAGTCAGTTCGGTGGAACCGGTAACATTAACAAGCACACCGGTAGCGCCGGTGATAGCGGTTTCCAGCAGGGGGCTGGAAATGGCAGCCATTGCGGCCTGCTCAGCCTTCTCACGGCCGGCAGCGGTACCAACGCCCATATGGGCACGGCCGGCGTCCTTCATAACTGCGGAAACGTCAGCAAAGTCCAGGTTGATGATGACCTTGTCGGAGTAGCCAACCAACTCAGCGATGGAGGTGACCGCCATCTTCAGAACATCGTCGGCAATGCCGAACGCGTTGGCAAAGGTAATCTTCTGGTCGGTAACATACTTCAGCCGATCGTTGGGAATCACGATCAGGGAGTCCACCTTGTCATGGAGTTCCGCAATGCCGGCCTCAGCCTGACGCATACGGTTGGCGCCTTCAAACTTAAAGGGCTTGGTCACGACCGCCACGGTGAGGATTCCGGCCTCATGGGCCAAGTCAGCCACAATGGGAGCAGCGCCGGTGCCGGTGCCACCGCCCATACCGGCGGTAATAAAGACCATATCCGTGCCTTCCATGATCTTGGAAATCTGGGCACGGGATTCCTCAGCGGACTTCTGGCCAATCTCAGGCTTGGAGCCTGCGCCCATACCGCCGGTCAGCTTTTCACCGATCTGGATTTTGTTCTTGCAGATGGATTTATTCAGGTCCTGCTTGTCGGTATTGACCACAACAAAGTCGACACCTTCCACATTGGACTCGATCATTCTGTTGATAACATTGTTGCCGGCGCCGCCAACACCAATGACCTTAATTTTAACAACGCGTTCGGGATAATTCTCGGGCATACTTTCTCCTCCTATGTATGATTACGCAGCTTACTACCCAAACTGCGCGAATTTACATTTGTACCTATATATTCTATCTTGATTTTTTCAATTGGTCAATAGTAAATTATGATTTTTTACAAAGTTTTTTCCGGTAAATTCTGCATTAATCGAACTCTGTAAAGGGAATTCCGCCAGATTCGCCGGGGTTCGACACATCCAGTGTTCCCGCGGGATAATCTGCCAGAATTTTGGGGAGTGCGCTTCTTACATAGGCAAGTTTCATGTTCAGATCTTCGGTGTTTCCAAGTTTGAATGCGTAGTCAGATCCGTACCACAGATACAGGTCATAGGGCGATTGCACATTCACAGATGTGAACCGTCCCAGAATCTCATTGTTTTCCAGCGCATCCAAAACAGCCAGCGCTGCCGCCAGCCGGTCGGCTCCCTTGACGGTCACGGGAGTATCCGATTCTCCGTCATGTTCCTCGGCGGCAACCGCCAGATTTCCCACCACCGGGGACTTCAGCCGCACGCCCTCAATCACAGTATGATCGGCAACAGCCCGGCCATCGGTCTGTTCCACAACAACACCGTCGGCGCTGATCAGCCACCAACCGGCCTGTGCGTCCTCAATGGCGTAGGACACCGCCACCTCTTCAATGACAATGTTCACCGTTCCGGGCAGGGTGACACCGATGCGCACCGTATTCACATAGGGCAATGCCTGACGGATCTTGCTGCTGACCTCCGCACGGCTGAAAAACAGCAGACTATCACCCTTCTGGATACCTGAGGCCTCGGCAACCGTATTGTAATTGTACTTATTCAGTCCGGATACGGAAATGGTATCCACTTTGAAAAAGATGGATAGTCCGATGGCAATCGCCAGCGCTACCGCCGCCACCGTTGCCAACTGCAGCACCAGTTTTTTTCGGTTGATAGGTCTTGCTTTGGCGTAGACCCTCTCTTCTTCTGCGCGCTTCGGCGCGGGTTTTTCCGCCGGTTTATTTCCCGGATCACCGGGAATTCGTCTTCTTTGGTTTGCCATAGTTTTCTCCTCAGCGTTTCTTTGCCAGTACTTCCACAATATCCGCGATCCGTTCCGCGGAATCCAAAATAGCCATATTTCGCAGCTTTGCGGACATTTGGTCCCGCAATTGTGTGTCACCCAGCACCCGATTCACGGTTTCATACAGCTTTTCCGCCGTACATTCCTGTTCCAACAGCAAAACTGCCGCGCCATCATCGGTCAGTACCCGGGCATTCTTTTCCTGATGATTATCAGTCACATTGGGCGACGGGATCAAAATGGCCGGTGTTCCGGCGGCAGCCACTTCATTGCAGGTTCCTGCGCCGGCTCTGCCGATAAACAAATCTGCTGCGGCAAGCAATGTGGGCATATTGTAAATATACTCCCGCATATCAATGGCTTTGGCATTTTCCAGCTCCACGCCCTGCTCTCTCACCTTTTCCGGCATCCAATTCCAGCCCAGACTGCCGGTGGCATGGATATGGCGGAAGGGGAAGCCGTCGGATTGTTCCATGGCAAACACCTGGGCTATGACTTCGTTCATTTTCCTGGCGCCCTGGCTGCCAAAGGCAGACACAACCAGCTTTTCGTCGGTCAAGCCCAGTTCCTTCCGGGCATTCTCCCGGGTCATGGTCACAAATCCCCGATGAATGGGCATACCGACCACTTCCACACGCTCCGAATGCTTATAGTACTTCCGGCTTTCTTCAAAGGCTACCAGCACCCGGTCTGCCCGTTTGGCAGCAAGCTTGGTGGTCAGGCCCGGCAACGCGTTGGACTCATGGACACAGGTGGCGATCCCCAGCTTCGCCCCGGCATACAAGGCGGGGAAGCTGGCATAACCACCGGTTCCAACCACCACATCGGGCCGAAATTCCCGGATGATCTTCTTGCACTGGCTGACAGCGTCCATAACGCATTTGAGCGCGTAGAGATTCTTTTTCAGCGCGGCAAAATTCTTTCCACGGCTTAAGCCCGATGCCGGCAGGCACTTGAGTTCAAAGCCAGCCTGCGGCACCAGGCGCTCTTCCATATGGCCCTTAGCGCCGATAAAGAGGATTTTGCTTTCCGGATAACGTTCCCGGATCATATTGGCAACTGCGATGGCAGGGTTGATATGGCCTGCCGTACCGCCGCAGGTAAAAATCACATTCATTGGAGTCCCTCCTGTATCTTCGGTTCATCCCGATGTCGGGAAATGCTTAATACTACGCCCATTTCTCCCAAGTTCACCGCCAACGCTGTGCCTCCATAGGAAAAAAACGGCAGCGCGATTCCGGTGGATGGCAGCAAATTGGTCACAACGCAAAGGTTCAGCACCGTCTGCACCGCAATCAGTGTCACCAGCCCGGCAGCAAACACGGTAGAAAACCGATCCCTGGCCCGCAAAGCCACCCAATAGCCCCGGCTGATGGTCAACGCAAACAGCGCGACAATCAATACCGCGCCCACCAGGCCCAGTTCTTCACAAATAATGGCAAAAATATAGTCATTATACTGAAACGGCAAATACAAATACTTCTGCCGGGATTTCCCCAGCCCCAAGCCAAACAAACCGCCGGAGCCGATGGCATACAGCGATTGCAAAATCTGATAGCCCGTATCCGACGGATCAGACTCGGGATGTAGCCATGCCGTGACCCGGTCACCGGCATAGCCCATGAAAGTAATGTAAATCAGCACAAATACGCCTGCCGCCGCGGCACCGGCGGCCAGCCACCTGGGGCTTGTGCCGGCCACAAACATCATCACAACCCCCACCAGGCCCATAAGCATGATGGCGGAAAGATGCTTTTCCAGCGCCAATGGGATCAGCAGCCCCAGCATGGCGCAGCCGAAGCCCAGCACGCCATAACGAAACCGCTTTGCGTCTGTGCCATATTGCTTCGTAAGCCGGGCCAGCAACAATATCATGGCAAATTTGGCGATCTCGGAGGGTTGGAACTGGATGCCGGCAATTTGGATCCAGCGTTTTGCCCCGTTGACACTCTCCCCGATCACCAGAACCAAAAGCAGCAGCACAATGCTGATACCGTACACACCCCAGGCCAAATGATACCAGGTTTGGGCCGGAATGTGGCTGAAGATCCACAGGCAGGCAAGGCCAATCACGGCGCAGGCTGCCTGTTTTTGCAGGTATCGGGTGGTGCTTTCATAATTGGTATCATACTCGCTTTGGGCCGAACTTGCCGAATACAGCATCACAAGCCCCACCGCCAGCAATGTCAAAACCAAAACGAGAAAGGTTACATCCACACTTGTCCGCGCCCGGGTGGTTCCCAGGCGCAGGTCCTCTTTGGCATACAGAGCATTCTCCGATGCCATTTAAAACTCCTTTCGGAATTATCCAATCCGGCCCAGAATACCAAACCAGGCCAACACACACATCACAACAGCTACGCCGGCAAACACCAGCACAACCTTTACTTCCTTCCAGCCGCACATCTCAAAATGATGGTGGATGGGCGCCATTTTGAATACCCGCTTGCCGTGACTCAGCTTAAAATAGATCACCTGAATGATATCGGACATGGTCTCGCAGATATACACAAAGCCCACCAAAATCAGAATCAGGGGCATATCCAGGGCGAAGGCCAGGCCGCATACAATGCCGCCCAAAAACAGGCTGCCGGTATCGCCCATGAACACCTTGGCAGGATGCCAGTTGTAGAAAAGGTACGCAATCAGGCCGCCCACCAGGGTAGCCGGCAGCAGCGCCAGATCCATCTTCTTCATGGCCACAGCGGCCGCCGTAAAGAAAACCATGACCGGCAATGTTACGCTGGCGCAAAGGCCGTCCACACCATCTGTCAAATTCACGGAGTTTACACAACCCACCATCACAAACATGGCAAAGAAAATATACAAAATTGGATGCAGATGGAAAGACACATTGAAGAAGGGAATGTACACATCACAGGTCATAATGCCCTGTCTGTACAGCAGATACAGATACAATGCGGAAACCGCCATCTGCAGCAGTGCCTTCTGAATGGCTGTCAATCCCAGATTGCGCTTAAATTTCAATTTGCAAAAATCGTCCAAAAAGCCTACCAGGCCAAAGCACAGGCCCAGAATCAGCACATAAAATACGGATCTGTCCGTCATGCCGATCAAGCTGAAGAGCAGGCAAATGATGGACGCGAAAATGAACATCAAGCCACCCATCATGGGGGTGCCGGCCTTGCTGTTATGCCATGTGGGACCCACTTCCCGAATGGACTGGCCCGCTTTCAACGCCCGCAGCATAGGGATCAGCACATAGCCGATGCCGCCGGAGAGTATGGCCGCGGCCAAACCCGTAATCAACACTCTTAACATGGATTATTCCTCCGTATTTGTATCTTCTGTAAGAAACTGTTCCAAAACCAGTTCCATATGCATTCCGTGGCTGCCCTTAAACAGCAGGGTATCTCCGGGAACCGCAAGCTTTTTCAGGGTTTTTGCCATAGCGATCCGATCGTCAAAAGCTATGGCCTGCTCCTTTGCCATGCCGGCAGATGCCGCGGATGCCACCATCAGAGCGGAATGAGGGCCGTAGGACAGCAAAATATCCGCATTTTTCGCCGCCAAAACACCGGTCTGCTCATGGGCAGGCAGCGTCTGGGATCCCAATTCCAGCATATCGCCCAGTACAGCGATGCGCTTGCCGCTCCGCTTCCCCAGCACCGCCAGAGCAGCGGCCATGGATTCGGGTCCCGCGTTATAGCAATCTTTGATGATGGTGCAGCCCCTGGCGGTAAAAATCTCCTGCCGGCCTTCCATATTGCGGAAATTGGCCAAACGACGCTGAATATCCACCGGCGCAATACCCATGGAAAGACCCACCGCCACCGCAGCCAGGGCGTCACACACATAATGCCGGCCCTCCAGCGGCAGCTGTACCGAAAACGCCTCGTCGGGTGCGGTTACATCAAAGAAAAGCCTCCCGTTTTCTTCCCGGATATGGCTGCCACAAACAGAACAAACCGTATCATCCGTGCCGAAATATGTCACAGGACGGCCGGGATCGCAAGCGCGCAGCATATCGTTGTCGCCGCAGAAAAACACCTTGCCATCCTCATCCAAGCCTTCCAGAATTTCAAGCTTTGCCTGCAGCACACCTTCCCGGGAACCCAGGTTTTCCATATGCATGACACCCACATTGATGATCACTGCCGCATCGGGTTTTCCGATATTTGTCAGATAAGAAATCTCACCGAAATGGCTCATGCCCATTTCCAGCACCGCCACCTCTGTGTCTTCCGGCATGGCCAGCAGCGACATGGGCATTCCCAAATCGTTATTGAAATTGGCAGGCGTCTTGCTGACGATAAAATCTCCGTCCAGCACCGCCGCGAGCATTTCCTTGGTGGTGCTTTTACCCACAGAGCCGGTAACCGCCACCACTTTCATACCCATACGCTGCCGCTCACCGGCGGCAATACGGCCCAGGGCAAGCCGGGGATCTTCCACGATAATGGCAGGATACTTTTCATCGCAATGCTTACACAGCACCGCCGCGGCGCCCTTTTGGAAAGCGGCATCGATGAAATCATGGCCGTCCCGGGCGCCTTCCAGCGCCACAAACAGCTGCCCCGGTTCCAATTTGCGGGTATCGTTGTTGGCACCCAAAAAGCGCACCTGTTCAAATCGAGGGTTTACCCATCCGCCGCACCATCGGGCGGCCTGGCGGAGCGTAATCTGGCTCATAAATCAGTTCTCCGTTTCCGTAAAATATGCCGCTACCGCTTCCCTCTCGTCGAAGTGGTGCTTGACACCCATGATCTCCTGGTAGGTTTCATGGCCCTTGCCGGCCAGCACGATTATATCATCCTTTTGGGCGATGTCCAGGGCGTAATGGATGGCCTCCAGGCGATTTTCAATGACCACATAGTTTTCCGCGTCCCCAACGCCGGATGCCACATCGTCGATGATGGCGCAGGGGTCCTCAGTGCGGGGATTGTCAGAGGTGATCACCGCCAAATCCGCAATTTTCACGCCCAACGCGCCCATAATGGGGCGTTTGGTTCTGTCCCGGTCACCGCCGCAGCCAAACACGGCAATCAGCCGGCCCTTGCAGAAGCCTTTGACGGAGGAAAGCACATTTTCCAGTCCATCCGGAGTGTGGGCATAGTCGATCAGAACCGTGTACTCCTTACCGGGAGCAGGCACAACCTCCACCCTGCCCTTGACGCCCTGCACATCCGCCAGCGCCTCAGCCGCGTCTTTCAAAGAAATGCCCAGCTGCAAAGCGATGCCCAGCACGCTCAGCGTATTGTAAACCGTAAATTTTCCGGGAATCGGCACGGATACCGCCACTTGCTCTTCGCCGTACACAGCGGCAAAGCGAACACCTCCGGCAAACATTTCCACATTCTCTGCCCGCAAATGACCAGCCTGCAAGCCACACTCCAGCACCGGCGCGGCACAATCCTTTACGATCCGATTTGCCCAGGGGTCGTCGGCATTGACCACCGCCTTGTCACAGCGGGTGAACAAAACAGACTTCGCGTCGCAGTAGGCTTCCATGGTTCTGTGGAAATCCAGGTGATCCTGGGTCAGATTGGTAAAGGCCGCCACATCAAAACGGATACCTGCCACCCGGTCCAGCATAATGGCATGAGAAGACACTTCCATAACAGCATATTCGCAGCCGGCAGAGCGCATCCGGGCAAAAAGTTCCTGCAGCTGGATGCTTTCGGGAGTAGTACGGTCCGTAGGCAATTCTTCACTGCCAATGTAATTGGCCATGGTACCAACCAGGCCCACCTTTTTCCCGGTGACCCGCTCCAGCACCTGTTTCAAGAGCCAGGTGGTGGAAGTTTTTCCGTTGGTGCCGGTGACACCGATCATGGTCATGGCATCTGCCGGGTGGCCATAGTAATTGGTGCCGATGGTTGACAGCGCCAGGCGGTCATTGTCCACCAGAACATAAGGAATGTCAGTTGTGGGTCTTTGTGCGGTTACAATGGCCACAGCGCCTTTTTCCAGCGCCATGGGAATAAAGCGGTTGCCATCCACAGCAAACCCGTTGACCGCCACAAAGAGACTGCCGGGCTTTACCTGCCGGGAATCGCAGGTAACAAAGGCGATCTCCGTATTCATATCCATCGCGGATTCCAAAACTGACACATTGGTAAGCAGTTGATGTAATTTCATAGTCTTCTCCTTTGGCTCATTCCCGGAGCCCGGTGTCTATAAACAGTAATTGTATCGTCGTTCCAATAGGCACTTCCGTCCCGGCAGGAATATCCTGATGTTGTACCGTCACATTTTTCTCCGCGGATGGATTGCCGATGGGTAACATGTACAATCCCAAAGCCGCGGCCATATCGCCAGCTTGCTGCCCGGTCATGCCCGAAAAATCCGGAACGATTATTTTCTTTTCCACCGCGGATTCCCCCAGATACAGCAGCACCTGGCTGCCTGCAGGCACGATCTGACCCGCGGCGGGAATCTGGCCGGTGATTTGCGCTTCGCTGCCGGAAGTTCGCGCGGTCAGCCCCAATGCCTGTAATGCGGCAGAGGCTTCTTTTGCCGTCATCCCGGTCAAATCCGGTATGATCACGGTCTGGGGCTCTTCTGTTTTGCCGACCCCCAAATAGGTCAAAATATCCGACAGGACCGCGCCCGCGGTAGGTGCCGCCATCTGTCCGCCGGAAATATACAACCCGGTTTCCCGTGACGGAGTGTCCAGAGCCACCAATATAATATACTGCGGATCATCCATAGGCGCAATCCCCACAAATGACACGATTTTATCCAGGGTTGGCTGGCCATTCTCGTCTAAAATGTCTATTTTTTCGCTGGTTCCTGTTTTACCGCCGATGGAGAATCCGGCAACGGAGGCATTCTTTGCCGTGCCTTCCGAAACCACCGACTCCAAAAGCGTCCGCATGGTGGCAGAGGTTTCTTCGGAAATCACCTGCCGCACCGCTGTGGGTTCCTGCCGATAAACCGAATTCCCATCGGAGTCCAGAATCTCCGAGACCAGATACGGCTCCGTCAGATATCCACCGTTGACCACCGCGGAAATAGCCCGCAGCAACTGGATAGGAGTCAGTTTGAAGGTCTGGCCAAAGGAAGCGGAGGTCAGGGACGCGGTGCCCCATTTATCGGTATCGGTGATCACTTCCTGGCTGAAAAAAACGCCTTTGCTTTCGCCGGACAGATCAATGCCGGTTTTTCCCAGCACACCGAAGTTTTCAATGTAGGAATAAAAGGTTTCGCCGCCCATGCTCAGCGCAATATGCGCAAAGGCCAGATTGCAGGAGTTTTGCAGAGCCTGGGCTGTGGTTTGCTCGCCATGACCGGCAGACCGCCAACAATGCAGCAGTTGGGATCGACCGGGAATTCGCTCAGAACCGCCACAGAAAAAAGGGCTGGTGATGCTGATGGAACCGCTATCCAGCGCTGCCGCCAGTGTTAAAACCTTGAAGGTGGAGCCGGGCTCATAGCCGTCGGAAATGCAGCGGTTGCGCCACTGCTTCAACTGGGCAGAGCGCAGGGCTTCCGTGTAGGCCATTTTGGCATCGGAATAGCTGTCGCTCCCCTCTTCCAAACCAAGGTAGTATTCTTTCAGCCGTTCCAATTCGGCAGCCGTATCCGCATCATATATCTCCATATAGGCGTTGGGATCATAGCTTCCCAGGGTGGCCATGGCCAAAATAGCGCCGGTTTTCACATCCATCACCAGGCCGAAAGCCCCATTTTGCACATCATATTTGGCAATCGCCTCCTCCAGCCGGTTCTCCAGGCATTGCTGCACCACCGCATCCAGGGTCAGGATCACATCGCAGCCGGGTATGGAAGCTATAAAATTTTCATAGGAAAACGGCATATCCATTTCATGGTTGCCCTTCGTTGTGATCACCTTCCCGGTTTTCCCGGAAAGATAAGCATCAAAGGCTGCCTCAACCCCCTCAGAGCCCTGGCCTGAGGCATTGGTAAAGCCGATAACCTGCGCCGCCAAAGTTGCGTAGGGATAGTATCGCTTGGTTCCCGGCTCCAGATGGATACCGGAAATATCGTTTTCATTGATATAGGCGCGAATCTGTCCCGCTGTGTCCACATCCACATTGGCAGCAATCTGCTTGTAACGCATGGAGATATCGTCAGCCTGCCGGGCAATCCACTGGGGATCCTTTTGCAGGATCTTCCCCAATACACGGGAAATCTCCGCCACATCCTCTTGCGCCTGCTCCAATTCACGGGGATCGAGAAACACGTTTTCCACGCTGACCGAGCAAGCCAGAATATTCATATTTGTATCATAGATGGTGCCGCGCCGGGCAGAAACGGTGGTGGTACGGGTCTGGTTGCGCAGGGCAAGCCCGGCGTAATAATCATAATTTGCCACCATCAGATCATACAGCCGCAGCGCCACCGGCAAAAACAGGATCACCCCAAACAGGGCCATCACTGCCATAATTCGCCTGTGTTGTCCGCTGTCGGCCCGCATTCTTTCGTATTGCTTGTGCCTGCCTTTCCGCGTCATAAGTCACCGGCCTTTCTTAGAATAACCAACCGCCCAAAAATGGGCAGCAAGGGGAATCCCTTACTGCCCATTGCAGCTGCTATCCTAATCTTATTGGCCGGGACAGCCATTATGCAAAAAGTCCTGCCAGAAATGTTGTAAAAGATTCCCAGAGCGTCATTTCCTCCACGGTTTCCTCCTGGGGAATCTGCACCTGGATCTCAATCTGTGTGGCTTCACCGGCGGGGATCATACCCAGCGCTTCGGCAATTTCACGGATTTCATCCAGATCGTAACCTGCCTCATACGTCTGCTGCAGCTGCTGATTTTCCTGCTGCAGCTGATCGATGTATTGGCTCATCTGCTGTGTTTCTGTCTGAACCGTTTTGTACTGCCAGGCGCCAACCAGCAAACATACCAACATACAGGCCGCCAGTATTCCGCCAAAAATGGCCACGGGATCCACCACGACCACTTTGCGCTTGGCTCTGCGGTACCGGGGAGCGGCAGCATGTTTCGTTTGCTGTTTCTTCTCCAGCTTGCGGGCGGCGCTGCCATCGGTATAGAACTGTACATATTGAATATCGGTACGCACTGCCATGCTCCTCACTCCTTTTCTCTATCTTTGGTGTACATTATATTTTTTCACAGACCCGAAGCTTGGCGCTTCTGGCTCTGGGATTCCTTTCCAGTTCTTCTTCGCCGGAAATGATGGGCTTGCGGCTGATCAGTTTCACCTTGGGCTTTTTGCCGCAAACGCAAACGGGAAAATTAGGTGGGCAGGTACAGCCTTTTGCCCCATCCGCCATGCCGTTTTTCACGATTCTGTCTTCCAGAGAATGGAAGGTAATAATCGCCAGCCGGCCGCCGGGATTCAGGCAATCCACCGCGTCACGCATCACCTTTTCCACGCTGCCCAGTTCGTCATTGACCGCAATGCGAATGGCCTGGAAAGACCGCTTCGCCGGATGCTGCTTTTCCCGAAGAGCCGCGGCAGGCATGGCGCCGCGGATAATATCCACCAGCTCCAGGGTGGTTTCGATGGGCTTTGCTTCCCTTCTGGCGCAAATAGCGGCGGCGATTTTGGGCGCATAACGCTCTTCGCCGTAATCGAACAGAATCCGCTTCAGTTCTTCATAGGACCACTGGTTGACCACCGTGTGGGCTGTCAACGCGTCGCCCCGGTTCATCCGCATATCCAGCGGCGCGTCAGCCATGTAGGAAAATCCCCGCTGGCCATCATCCAGTTGCGGAGAGGAAACACCCAAATCCAGCAAAATACCATCCACACCGCTGATTCCCAGATCTGCCAGTACCTGCTTGATCTCGCAGAAATTGGAATGAACCAGGGTCACACGATCACCATAGGGCGCCAACCGCTCCCCCGCCGCCTTGAGCGCAACCGGATCCCGGTCAATGCCGATAAGACGGCCGGTGGTGAGCCGGGCAGCGATCTGGCTGGAGTGGCCGGCGCCGCCTAAGGTGCCGTCCACATAAATGCCATCGGGCTTAATATTCAATCCGTCGATACACTCCCACAGGAGGACGGATACATGATGAAACTCACTCATAAACCGATCGCCTCCAGCGATGCCAGCAGCTTTTCGGGACTGAGATTCTCGTTTTCAAAGGCTTCATATTCGTTGACATCCCAAATCTCCGCCTGGCCGGCACGGCCAACGATCAAAACATCCCGGCCAATGCCGGCGTAGTTCATCAGATTCTGGGACAGGCTAAAGCGGAACTGCTTGTCGGGATTGCACTCCACAGCATTGATAAAAATCAAACTGGCCGCACCGGAGCGTTGGGTAATGGACAGGTTGTTGTAGTTTTGGTTCATAACCTGCCAGTCAGCACTGGTGTAGGCCGTGAGGCATTTGTGACCACCGTTAAATCCATAGGTCACATAAAACAGCTCGCCCAGCTCCTCCCGGAGCTTCGCGGGCACAAACAGACGACCCTTATCGTCCATTTTTGCCGGGAATTTACCAATCATAACGCCTCACCTCCTCCATTTTGCTCCACTTTACATCCATTTTGCTCCACTTACCCACAGTATAACAGCCCCGAAGAAAAAAATCAATATTTTTTATTAAAAAAACTAAAAAAATCTGCAAAACTCGGCGAATTTCGTATTTTTGAACATAAGTTCTATAACAGTTCGGTTTCTTCCCGGATCCGCAATCCATTCTCTTCCAACCGGAAGCCGATTCTTCCCGGTTGATCCCGGTTTGTCAGAACATAGGTGGCCAACGGCCCTTCCAGTTCTTCTTGCACCAATCTCCGCAGCTGCCGGGCACCGCCTCTTTGCTTACACTGATTGCCAAAATACCCGGCCGTTCCCGGCGGCAGTTCCAGCTCCAACCCCGCATTTTTTGCCCGGGCACATAACTGTGCCAGATATTTTTCGGCGATCTTCTTCAGCGCCTCGGAGTCCAGCGGTGAAAAATGCACAACGGAGTCGATCCGCCCCAAAAATTCGGGAGAGAAGGCCTGCTGCAGTTCCTTATCTATTTCCCCATTCCTGCCCGATGGCTGGAAGCCCAACCCATTTCCGGCAATTCTACCACCCAAATTGGAAGTCATCACGATAATGGCGTTTTTCATACTGACACGTCGGCCCGTGGAATCTGTCAGTACGCCCTCCTCCATGATCTGCAGCAAAACGCCCGTCACATCTCTATGCGCCTTTTCCAGTTCGTCAAACAGCACCAGGCAGTAAGGCCGCCTGCGCACCGCTTCTGTCAGCTTGCCGCCCTCTTCATAGCCCACATAGCCGGGCGGCGCACCAATGAGCCGGGAAACCGAGTGTTTTTCCATATACTCTGTCATATCCAGGCGAATCATCGCATCCCGGCTTCCGTAAACTTCCTCTGCCAATACCCGGCAC
The DNA here is from genome assembly GCA_045595885.1 of Faecousia sp. Taxonomy (GTDB): domain Bacteria; phylum Bacillota; class Clostridia; order Oscillospirales; family Oscillospiraceae; genus Faecousia. The sequence continues at coordinate 16,014 of JAZOBI010000081.1, forward strand.
AGCTCTGTTTTTCCCACACCGGTAGGACCGGTAAACAACAAACTGGCCACCGGACGATCCACATCCCGCAGCCCGGAAAAACCCCTGCGTACCGCCGCCGCCACAGAGCGCACCGCTTCCGCCTGCCCCACCACCCGGCCGGACAGGATTTCCTCCAAGCGCAAAATCCGCTGCCGTTCATCCGCCGTCAACTTGCCCGCGGGAATACCGGTGCGGGCTGACACCGCCCAGGCAATGTCTTCTTTTGTTACACTTCGGATCTCAATTCTTTCGCTCCCCCGCGCGATGGATTGCATCTGATCCCGCAATTGGGCGGCCTTTTCAAAATCCTTTTGCTTTACGGCCTGATGCAGCGCCTCCTCCAGCGCCTTTCCGGGCGCGCTGCCATAGCGGCGCATATCCTCCATGTGAGCCCGGGCAGCCCCCTCATCCAGCAAATCAATGGCTTTGTCCGGCAAATACTGATCGGGCATATACCGCCCCGACAGCTGCACCGCCGCGGCCAGGGCTTCTTCCGTGATTCGTATATGGTGATGTCGTTCCAAACCAGGCCGAAGTGCCTGCAAAATAGCCAGCGCGTCAGTCTGGGATGGCTCCTCCACCATCACCGGGCGAAATCTGCGATCCAGCGCCGGATCCTTTTCGATATATTTGCGGTACTCGGTCAAAGTTGTGGCGCCCAGGATCTGCAGTTCCCCCCGACCCAAGGCAGGCTTGAAAATATTAGCCGCGTCAATGGCGCCCTCAGCGGCGCCGGCGCCCACAATGGTATGCATTTCATCCACAAACAGAATCACATCACCGCAGCGCCGGATCTCCGTGAGCACATCCCGCAGCCTTTCTTCAAATTCGCCCCGATACTTGGTGCCTGCCACCAAATTGGCCATATTCAAACTCATCAGCCGTTTTTCCTTTAGCTGCGGCGGCACATTCCCGGCCGCCATCCGCTGGGCAAGCCCCTCGGCAATAGCGGTTTTCCCCACGCCGGGTTCTCCGATCAGGGCGGGATTATTTTTATTCTTACGGCTCAGGATGCCAATGACCATGTCGATCTCCCGTTCCCGGCCAATCACCGGATCCATCTTGGCCGCCTTCGCGATCAGATCCTCGCTGAATTGCTCCAATAATTTCGTAGTGTACGCCTCCTTTTTCCCGTTTTCGCCGGGCTTATTTCCCGGCAGCATACATTCCAGCGCGGCGGAAAACAGGTCGTCGGCATCCACGCCGCAGATTTCCAGCAACACGGAAGCTGTGGTGTGTTCCAACCGGATCAGAGCCAGAAAGATATGTTCCGGTCCGATTTCCCGCTGCCCCAGATACCTGACCTCCCAGGAAGCACCCTCCAAAATGCCCCTGGCCTCAGGGGAGAATCCCTGACGCAGTACCAGGTCTGGCTGTCCCATTCCGTAACTGGCCGCCGTCAAGTCCCACAATAACGTTTCATGGGCTCCCCAGCCCCACATTAGTCGCCGAATCCACCCCGGTGCACGGGAAAAAGCCAGCAGAAAGTGGGCGCTGCCCACAAAACTGTGTCCCATATTCCTGGCATAATCCGCCGCGGCTGTGATGATCGCCGCCCCATCTGCCCGGTATCGCATACGCCTCCCCTCCTAACCCGGAAATTTTCCCCATGCCGCGAAAAAAATATACGGACAAAATGCAAATTAGGAATTGCATTTTCCAAAATCCATGCTAGAATGTAGATAAGCTATCACCGATGCGTGATACAAAAACATATGGAGGGAAATATCATGGCATACAAGATTACTGACGCTTGCGTCAAGTGCGGCGCCTGCGCCGACAACTGCCCCGTTGAGGCTATTTCTGAAGGCGAAGACAAGTACGTCATCGATGCTGACACCTGTGTTAGCTGTGGCGCTTGCTGCGACAACTGCCCTGTCGAGGCCATCGTAGAAGAGTAATTTTCCAAAAAACGAGGTTGGCCTGTGCATCCTGTGATGCACAGGCTGATTTTCTATGGAGGACACCATGGAATTTTTGCCCAACGGATTCACCCTTGACACCGCAAACGGCAGCTTCCCACTCAGCACCGACTCCATGCTGTTGGCCCACTTTGCTAGACTGCCAAAAAACGCGAGGGTGCTGGATCTGGGTTCCGGCTGCGGCACATTGGGGATGCTGCTATGCGCCGGGGATCCCGGCTGCAATGTGACCGGTATCGAGATCGACCCCGCTGCCCATACCGCGGCTTTGGATAATATCCGCCGCAACAATCTGGAAAGCCGTTTTCACAGCATATGCCATGATCTGCGGTTGGTTTCCATTGGGCAGTTTGACTGCTGCATTTCCAACCCTCCTTATTTTTCCGGCGGCCCGGCCAGCAAAGCCCACCCCACAGCCCGCCGGGAGGATTACTGCGCCCCCACAGAGTTATTTTCCGCCGCTGCCAGGCATTTGAAATTTGGCGGCGACTTTTTTCTGGTTCACAAACCGGAACGGCTGGCAGAGCTGATCGCCTGCGGCGCCAAAGAAAATCTGGAAGCCAAACGGCTCCGGCTGGTACATCATCGGGAAGGAAACGAAATCTCCCTCATTTTGCTCTCCTTCCGCAAAGGTGCCAAGCCGGGTCTGGTCATCGACAAAGTGACCCTTTTCGACAAAGAAAACAAGCCTACCGACTTCTATAAAGCGGTTTATCATATATAAAACATGGCGCGTCAGGGATGCCGCGCTCTACGAATAGGAGATTTTCCATGCCTGGTATGCTGTATCTCGTCCCTACGCCCATCGGCAATTTGGGCGACATTTCCGACCGTGCCCGAAAAACATTGGAGGAAGCGGATTTCATTGCCGCGGAGGACACCCGTGTATCCTTGAAACTGCTCAATCATCTGGGCATTAAAAAAAGCCTTGTCAGCTACTATGAGCACAACAAGGCCTTCAAGGGCAATCTAATTGTAGAGCGAATTCTGGCAGGCGAAACCTGCGCGCTGGTTTCCGACGCAGGCAGCCCAGCCATCTCCGACCCCGGTGAGGAACTGGTGAAGCAGTGCGCCGAAGCCGGTGTCACTGTCTGCGCCATTCCCGGTCCCTGCGCTGTCATTACCGCGCTGAGTATCTCCGGCCAAAGTACCGGCCGGTTCTGCTTTGAAGGCTTCCTCTCTACTGCCAAAAAGAGTCGCAAAGCCCATCTGGAGGACTTGAAAGACGAGCGCCGCACCATGGTCTTCTACGAAGCACCTCACAAACTACTAAACACCCTGGAAGACATGGCTGAAGTCTTTGGCGCCGACCGATCCATCAGCCTGTGCCGGGAGCTGACCAAACTCCACGAGGAAGTGGTTCGCACTACTTTGGGCGGTGCGATTGCCCAATATACGGAAAATCCCCCAAAGGGCGAATTTGTGCTGGTGATCGCCGGCGCTCCGGAACAGGAAAAAGAGGTTCCCACAGAAACCGACGCCGCCGCCAGGGTAGCCCAGCTGATGGCAGAGGGCCTCAGCCGCAAGGATGCCATCAAGCAGACCGCCAAAGAACTGAATTTGCCAAAAAATGTGGTCTATGATGCCGCGCTGAATATGGATGAAAAATAATGAAACGCACCGCAGGAAATCCCCCTGCGGTGCGTTTTTGTTGGTATGGTAAATGGTTGTTTACACATACACCTTATGGCGATATTGTAGGGCGGGGGGGCTTGCTCCCGCCGGGCATTTTGTGATACAAAATGCCGTGCCGTAGGCACAATGTGTTTATTTTCCTTCGAAAAATCCGAAAAATGTACCATTTTTCGGCGGTGGGAGCAAGCCCCCGCCCTACGGCACCATCGTAGTGTAAACAACAATTTATCTCACTTCGGCTCTTTCCCCTCGCCAAAAACGCGAATCATTTCCCTTGTCAAGCTGATGCCGTCATCCTTGGCAGGCAAATCATTCCGGTCAAACCACTCCGCGCTGGCCAGTTCATTTTCGTCCAGATGTACCATATCATCGCCGTCCAAATCGCAGAAATAGCCAATGGACAGGTTGCCCGCCACGCCCCAGGGCTGGCTCTTGTAGTAGCGGATATTTTTGACTTTGAGTCCCACTTCTTCCATCACTTCCCGGGCCAGCGCCTCCTCGGCGGGTTCACCGATCTCGATGAAGCCGGCAAGCAATCCGTAGCGCTTGTAATTGCGGCCCGCGTAGGTGCTGAGCATCAGCCTGTCCCCATGGGTCAGACCGATGATCACCGCAGGGGCAATCCGGGGGAAAATCATATTGCCACAAACCGGGCAGCGCATCATCCGTTCTTTTTCATCATGCTCCGTCTTTTCGCCACAGGCGCCGCAGAACCGGTTGACCCGGTACCAGCTGTAAAGATGCCAGGCGGTCATGATGGCGAAGCAAATATTCTTGGAGGTCAGCTGCCGCAGTTCCAAAGCCTTTTCATATGTAAAATAATCGTCAGCCGCCCCGGCAGTACCCATAAACAGGAAATAGCGCTGCTCCTGCATGGTAAAGGCATACTGAGCAGGATAAGCAAACCAACGCTCCCAACCGCCGCACCAATCTTTCACCTGTTCCCAGGTGGGCAAGGTCAAGGAATCGTCAGCCGCCCGGTGCAGCAAAATTTCCCTGCCCCGTACGCAGACAATAATATCCCCATCCCGGGGTTCCCAGGGGTGATACTGATTGTCCAAATATCCAAAATCCAAATCCTGAAGCATACTTACACCTTCCTTAAGTTCCGCAGGCAAGCACCGCAGATATTCTTATTCTCGTAATGCACAAGATCCCGGCGGCTGCCGCAAAATACGCAGCTGTAATCAAATTTCCGGAGGATCAGCGCGCCGTTTTCCAGTTGTATTTCCACTTCGTCGCCACCTTGCAGATCCAAACGCTTGCGTAATTCCTGGGGAATGACGATGCGGCCCAAATGATCTATTTTTCTGACCAATCCCGGTGTCCTCATAGAATAATCACTCCTTTGTTCTATTATAAGTCATAAAAAAAGTCCTGTCAATCTTTTTGTATGGCTTGCATAGGCTGTCCATAGAGGTGATAGGAATGGTTATGAGTTGGATTTTCTCGGGAATATTGTTGGTGTCCACAGTATTCGCCCTTGTCAGCGGAAAAGGCGAAGCATTGGCAGCCGCTGTGCCACAAGGAGCGCAGGCAGGCATTTCGCTGGCGATTTCCATTGCCGGCTCTCTTTGTCTTTGGAGCGGTGTTGGAAGGCTGATGGAACACATCGGCGCCACCGCCATGCTGTCCGGGCTTTTACGCCCACTCCTGCATCGGCTGTTTCCCGGCACAAAGGGGGATCCTCTGCTGGCCGGCGATTTATCCGCCAACATTTGCGCCAACATTCTAGGATTGGGGAACGCCGCCACACCCATGGGAATCCAGGCAACGAAACGGATGTCAGACCCCAGCCGGCCGGGGCTTGCCACCGACGAAATGTGCCGGCTGATTGTGCTGAACACCGCCTCCATCCAGCTGATTCCGGCCAATGTGGCGGCGGTACGCACCGGGCTGGGCTGCGCCACGCCATTTGATATTCTTCCGGCGGTATGGATCACCAGCCTGTGCTCCGCCTCCGCCGGGCTTTTGGCGGCGCTGCTGCTGGGAAAGCTGTGGAAGAATGATTGATTATATTGTGCCCCTATTGCTGTTTTGCCTTTGCGCCGCGGCGCTGGGCAAACGGGAAAGCGCCTATGATCTGATGCTCTCCGGCGCGGCCGATGGACTGAAGCTGCTGCTTACCATCCTTCCGGCACTGGTACTGCTCCTAACAGCGGTAACCATGCTGCGGCAAAGCGGCGCCATGGAAGCATCCGGCAGATTGTTTGCCCCGGTTTTTTCCTTTTTCGGCATTCCGCCGGAAACCGCCATGCTGGTGTTGATTCGGCCCATTTCCGGCAGTGCGGCGCTGGCTGTGGGAGCAGAACTCATGGCAGAGTATGGGGTGGATTCCCAAATCGGCCGCACTGTGGCCGTCATGCTGGGCTCCACGGAAACTACATTTTATACCATTTCCGTCTATTTCGGTGCCGCAGGCATTAAAAAGACACGATACTGTATCCCAGCGGCGCTGATTGCCGACTTCACCGGATTTGTGATGGCATCTCTTTCCGCAAGGTGGTTTTTTTAATCACATGGTAGGCGCTGTAAATCAACATATCAGCCACGAAATATGTCAAAATAATCACAAACGGCATAATATATACGGAACTCTCCAAGGGGAACATTCCAAAGGGATCCTGCTGAACGAACATCCAGTTGAAGAAATTGTCATACTCCCCTGCCGTTCCGTTATACAGGTTATTGCCCAGAAGCGCCCATGCCACCAAAAGGGCCAGGAGTACCAGTTCCTTACAGCAATGCTTCCAGGGAAGCGCCGGGGTTTCAAAGGTCAGCACAAAAATACCATAAGCGGTCATGGCGCCATGGAACAGCAATGTCTGCACCGCCCTGTAGGACAGCGGATGAATGTGCAGCCAACCAATGACGCCCGGATAAAAAATATAGATCAGGTTGGACGCCAGGCCAAGCAGCGCAAAGGATGTGCGGAATCTACCCAGAAATCCAACACGGCGGCTCATAAAGCACAATATGCAGGTGGCTGTGCACATATGGAAGGGCAATTTATCAATGCTGATATACCCATAGGCAAAGGGCATCAGAAAAAAGTCCAGTATGTACAGCCCCAACGCAACGGAAATGGTAATCTCTGCCGCCCGCAGCCTTACCTTCGAGTTTTTGTTTTTGCAATAAAGAATGACGGCTGCGATGGTACCAAAAATCACCAGGATATACATCCAGTGCCAGAGGCCAAAGAATGTGAAAATGACCTCGGTCTTTTGATCCTGAAAAATTCGATGAAGGATCTCGTACATAGAATTTCCCTCCTAAAACCAAACTGCCACAGCGGGTGCTGCGGCAGTTTTCAGAACAGTTATTCCTCGTCCTCGTCGTCTTCCAGAGAGAACTCCAGCTCCTCGCCGCAGTTGGGGCAAGGAATGGCGCCTTCTTCCAGGGTATCCTCGTCAAAGTTGATCACTTCGCCGCAAACGGGGCACTCCACTTCATAGATGGTAGTGTCCTCATCGCCGAAGTCGAAGCCTTCTTCGAAGTCCTCTTCGTCGCCCCAGTCATCGTCTTCATCCTCGTCCCAGTCCTCATCCTCATCCATGATGAAGTCCTCGATGGCATCCAGATCTTCCTCGATCTCGTCCAGCTCATCGGAGATGGCGATGGTGGTTTCTTCCACATCCTTCAAACGCTTGGCCATATCGCCGATCAGTTCTACCATAGCGGCAATCATTTTGCCTTCTGCCTTCTCGGTATCCAGTTCCAGGCCGTCCATCAGACCCTTCAGGTATGCGGCTTTTTCAGAAATAGTCATGGTAAATGCTCCTTTTCAGGTTTTTGAAACAGGGGACGATGTGGCATCGTCCCCTACTGTATTGCGGTATGGGAATTAAGCCTTGCTGCGGCCCAGATACTCGCCGGTACGGGTGTCGATCTGGATCTTGTCGCCAATCTCAATGAACAGAGGCACATTGACCTGGGCGCCGGTTTCCACGGTAGCGGGCTTCAGGGTGTTGGTGGCGGTGTTGCCGGCGAAACCGGGGTCGGTTTCGGTAACGACCAGGTCAACAAAGTTGGGCACTTCCACGCCGAAGACCTTGCCCTTGTAGGACATGACGGTGCAGATGTCGTTCTCCTTGACGAACTTGAAGGAATCGTCCAGGTTGGCTGCGTCAATGGGTTCCAGTTCGAAAGTTTCCTGGTCCATGAAGTAGTACAGATCGCCGTCGGAGTAGGAATACTCCATCTTTCTTCTCTCGATGAAAGCGGTGGGGAACTTGGCAGAGGGGTTCAGGGAAGTTTCGGTCACGCCGCCGTTGATGTCGTTTCTCATCTTGTCGCGCACGAAAGCGGCACCCTTACCGGGCTTGACATGCTGGAACTCGATAACCTGCATGACCTTGCCGTCCATTTCAAAAGTAATGCCGTTTCTGATATCGCCTGCAGAAATCATAAAATATCCTCCTAAATTGCTCTCCCCTTTCGGGGGGCGTATGTTATATAGTTTAGCTGCTATATTTTAACCGATTTTCTTACACAATGCAAGAGCAAAATGGAATTTTTTTAGACAATAATCAATTCCTTGGGGCTCTTTGTCAGAATTTCGATGCCATCTTCCAGGAATACGCAGGTATCCTCAATGCGAACGCCGAACTTTCCGGGCAGATAAATGCCAGGCTCTGCGGAAGCCACGGCACCAGCGGGCATGGGCTGGTCGTTGCGGGCATTGGGGCTGGGGTTCTCATGGACTTCCAGACCCAGGCTGGGGCCATAGCCATGGCCAAAGAATTCGCCGTAGCCGGCATCGGTGATGATCTTACGGGCAGCGCCGTCCACATCCTTGCCGGGAACGCCGGCCTTGGAGATGGCCAAGCCTGCCAGCTGGGCTTCCAGAACAGTGTTGTAGACCTTCTTCATTTCCTCAGTGGCAAAGCCAACCGCCACGGTACGGGTCATATCGGAGCAGTAGCCCATATAGGATGCGCCGTAGTCCATGGTGATGAAGTCGCCTTCCTGAATAACGCGCTCACAGGCAACGCCATGGGGCAAGCTGGTGTTGGGGCCGGATACCACGATGGGGTCAAAGGCAAGACCCGTAGCGCCGTTCTTGTACATACAGTAAATCAGCTCAGCCTGCAGCTCCAGCTCGGTCATGCCTGCCTTGATCCGGGGCAAAACCTCAGTAAAGGCCTTGTCGGTGATGGCCTGGGCCTTGCGCATCAGTTCCAGTTCCCAATCTTCCTTGGTGCCGCGGAAGCCATTGATCTCCTTGTTGTAGGGAACCAGCTTGGCGTTGAGGTTCTTCTCATAGTTGTGCAGTTCTACGGCCAGCAGGTAGTTTTCCTCGTAGCCCAATGTGGTAATGCCGAAATCGGCGATGGCATCATTCAGCAGCTTTACATAGCCGATTTTGTCCACACAAATCACTTCGAAGCCCTTCAGGTTATTCTGTGCGGATTCGATGTAACGGGAGTCGGTGAAATAGCGGCAGCCGGCCTTACTGACGATGGCGGCACCCTCAGCAATATCGAATTCAGCGCCGTAGTGACGGCTGTAGCGGCTCGTCAGCAGCAGGCCGTTTACTTCGCCATCTAAAAGAGTCAGGTACTTTTCCAGGTTTTTCATGGTTTCAATCTCCTTTTTCTTGCAAAATAGATCCATGGCTTTTCCAGCACATGCCGCGCCTTCAGCCAGAAATTATGATTATCGATGGCCCTGACCAGAACGGTGGTCACGCCGGCCAAATTGCCACCGAGTGTATCGGTGAAGATTTGATCTCCCACGATGGCAGCCTCAGAAGGGGAAATCCCATACTTGTTCAGACATTCCCGGATGCCTTTGGTTCCGGGTTTGGCCGCGTGCGTGATACAGTCGATCCCGTACCGGCCGCAAAAAATCTTCACACGATCCTTATGGGAATTGGACACCACGCAAAGCAAAACTTCCGATTGGGTCATCTGCCTCAGCCATCGCTCCATCTCCTGGGTAGGCAGGCTAGTGGTATAGGGCACGATGGTATTGTCAAAATCCAGCATCAACAGCCGGATCCGGTGTTCCCGGAAAAAATCCGGTGTCAAATCCGTCAATTCCTCGGTAATGACCGTGGGAAGCAGGGAAAACGGCATATCTTCACCAATACTTTCATAGTTTATACGGAGATTATAGCACATCAGGAGGCATTTGTCCATGCCCATTCCTTTATATCTTGCCATGACAGGGGCAGAATTTTTACGTTGCAGCACACTTCCATCCAAAATTGCCTGGATGGCCTGCCATTTTTCTCCCTATGGAACAGGTCTTTCCAACCTGCCTCCATTCCTGCCGGAGGGAAGTCTGTTGATTCTCAACGACCGAACCCCGGTCAACGGACACGACCCCCAACGGGTCGCTGAAGAGATGGCGCAGCTGGCAGCGCGGCACAAGTGCAGCGGTATTCTTCTGGATTTGCAATACCCGAACCTTGCGGACACCGGAAAAATCGTCCGGGCCATTTGTGAAACCACGCCCTGCCCTGTGGCTGTGACGGAGTCCTACTGCCGGGATGCAAACTGCGCCGTATTCTTAACGCCGCCGCTGCATATTCCTCTCTCAGAATACCTGTCGGTCTGGCACGGGCGGGAGATTTGGCTGGAAGCAGCGGTGGAATCTGCGGATTATCTGCTCACCGAAGCCGGTTGCCGAATGGAAATACCGGGTACCGAGCCGGCTGATTTTCCCCACTGGGATGCGGCAGCCTTCTGCCGCTACCGTATTCAACCTGAAATAGATGCGGTGCGTTTTTCCCTGCGGCGGCACAAGGCCGAACTTTATGCTATGATGGCCGGCGCGGAGGGTGTCACCCGCTTTGTGGGACTATATCAGCAGCTAAAATAACCGGTGTCGCCCAAGGTCGACACCGGTTATTCTTTATTCGGTCACATGATCGTGGTTGCTGATATGATCCTCGCAGTAACAATGGTAGCCCTTGCACCGGGAACAGTAGCGGAATTCCAGTTCCGGATGGCTCACATCCGTGCGGCCGCAGACGGTGCAGCGGTGAGTATAGGGCGCTTTGACCTGGGCGGTGCTGGCTTCATAGGAGCCGGCCGTGGGGAAGGGCACCACCCTGGGCTCCCCTTTTGTCTTCTGCCTGGGCTGCTTTTTGAACAGCCGCCGGGCATTGACCCGCCAGGACACAGGCAACACATTCACCACATCCTTGCCAAAGAACAGGAAGTAATTTGCCAGAGCGATCAGCGGGAACACATTGAACGGCAGTGGCAGCGCAACCAAATAGTACACAACCATCACCAGGTCGATCAGCGCGAAGATCCAAGCCCGGACAGGAATGATGAAGAACAGCAAAAAATGGGTATCCGGATACAGGGTGGCATAGCCCAGGAACAAACTCATATTCAGATAGGTGATGGACACGAACATATTCATCATATATCCGTATCCGTCGCCCATGACGGCGCCGATGACCATGGCGTACACATCCATCAGCAAAATGCCGCAGAAATAATACAGGTTGAACCGGAATGTACCCCAAATGTTTTCCATGGCCCGACCCAGGGAGAAATAGCACATCAGGCCAATGGCGGTCATCAGGATATTGCCGCCGTCATAAAGAAGGGCGTAACTAAACAGCCGCCACACCTGTCCCTGCAGGATCAGGTGGTAGTCAAAACAGAGCCACTCCTGCAAGAGGTCGCTGTTCATCACCATGGAATACACATATACCAAGGCACTACCCAGAGATATAAACAGCATCAGATTGGGAATGCCCTTATTGCGGTGCTTGAAACAAAAGCGCTCAAAGCGCTGTCTGGGATTGACCATACACTCAACTCCTTTTTCGTCTATTTATCATAACAGCTTTTCCTTGCTTTGTCCATAGCGGAATTGTGAACTTTTTTGTGAAAAACGGAGAAAAAGGGCTTGACATTTTGTAAGAAACCGCTATAATATTTGAGAACTGCATACAAGCCTTATCAAGAGCGGTGGAGGGAACGGCCCGATGAAACCCGGCAACCTGTCTGAGAGATTTCTCCGAACGATGGTGCTAAATCCGGCGGCAACGAGAGATGAGGATTCGATAGAGCGCACATCGAGTCTTCGGTGTGCGGTTTTTTGTTTTGGGCACAGCTCAAAAAGTCTTTCCCGAACTGGCCCTGTCTGTGTTGAATTTGTGAATCGTAGAAGAAAGGAATCAAAACAATGGAAAAAAGACTGTTTACCTCCGAATGTGTAACCAACGGCCATCCCGACAAGATCGCCGACTCCATTTCTGACGCTATTTTGGACGAGGTGCTGCGTCAGGACCCCAATGCCCGCGTGGCCTGTGAAACCACCGTTACCACCAACTTCTGCCTGATCTGCGGCGAAATCACTACCACCGCCCAGGTGGACTACGAAGCCATCGCCCGGGACACCATCCGCAAGATCGGCTATATTTACCCCAATGCCGGTTTTGATGCCGACAGCGTGGAAATTCTCTGCCGTGTCCACACCCAATCCGCCGATATCGCTCTGGGTACCAACGACGAGGTAGGCGGTGCCGGCGATCAGGGCATGATGTTTGGCGGCGCCTGCACCCACACCCCCGAGCTGATGCCTCTGCCCATTGCCCTGGCCCGGGCGCTGTCCAACCGGCTGACCGAATGCGTCCACTCCAATGATCTGCTGCGGCCTGACGGCAAGACCCAGGTTACTGTAGAATTTGACGAATTCAACAATGTCATCGGCGTGGACACCGTGGTGGTTTCCATCATGCACAGCCCCGACTTTGAAATGGAGGAGCTGCGCCGCTATGTCCGCGATGGCGTAATCGCGCCTGTGCTGGCAAAGTACGGCTTCGATATTGGCGATGTGCGCTGCATCCACATTAACCCCACCGGCAACTTCGTCATCGGCGGTCCCGAAGGCGACACCGGTCTCACCGGCCGAAAGATCATCGTCGATACCTATGGCGGCTTCTTCAGCCATGGCGGCGGCGCTTTTTCCGGCAAGGATCCCACCAAGGTAGACCGCAGCGGCGCCTATATGGCCCGTTACATGGCCAAGAATCTGGTCGCCGCCGGCATCTGCAGCAAGGTAGAAGTGCAGTTGGCTTACGCCATTGGCGTGGCTGAGCCCGTTTCCATCCGCGTCGAGAGCTACGGCACCGGCAAGATCGCTGACGAGGAAATCACCGCCGTGCTGCGCAAGGCCTGCGATATGACTCCCGCCGGCATCATAAAGAAGCTGAACCTGCGCCAGCCCATCTATGCCAAGACCGCTGAGTTCGGCCACTTCGGCATCAACGAAGGCCGCCCCTGGGAGAATACCGACCTGGCTCCCATTCTGAAGGAACTGGCTGGTATCTGAAAAAAAGGAACGGATCAGTCCGTTCCTTTTTTTAGTGCTCTTTTAGTGAACCGCAGATATGCGATCCACAGTGCGGCGCCTGCCAATGCCCAACTGATGGGATAGCAAATCGCCAGGATTTCAATATGGTGGAACCTTGGCACAACCGTCATCACCCACGCCACCCGGTACAAACACACACAAATCAGCATGATCACCATAGGCGTTGTAGACCGACCTGCGCCACGCAAAGCGCCGGCATAAATCTCCACGGGCATAAAGACAATGTTGAAAGGCACTGTCAGCACCATGAGAAATGCCGCCATACGGATAACATCGTTGTCTGTGGTGTAGATGCCCAGAATTTGGGTGCGGAGCAGCAGTTCCACCGCGCTGAGCAGCCCCACCAGCACCACACTCATGGCCATACAGATTTTTACGGATTTTTTCACCCGATCCAGCTTGCCGGCGCCAAAATTCTGACCCACAAATGTGGTGATCGCCACGCCGAAGGCACCGGATATCATCCAGGTAATGAAATCCGTCTTGCAATAGGCTGTCCAGGCTGCCACTGTCACGTCACCGAAGGAATTGATGCTGGACTGAATCAGCGTACCGGTCAGGTCAAAGGTGGTCAGCTGCAAACCCGCCGGAATGCCGACTTCCAAAATCCGTTTCAGCAGTGCCCAGTCCAGCTCCATGTTTTTCGGTTTGAATTTCATTTCTTCCGGCAATTTCGCCAGGGTCATCAGTACCAGTACCGCGCTGACAGTCTGTGAAAGCACCGTAGCAACCGCAACACCGGCAATACCCATATCCAACACCAGCACAAAGAACAGGTCGCCCACAATATTCAGCAGACAAGTAATCATCAGGAAAATGGTGGGCCGCTTGCTGTCGCCCAATGCCCGCAAAATTCCGGCGCCCATATTATACACCATAGAGCTGATGGCGCCGAAGAAATAGATTTTGGCATACAGCGTTCCGTTTTCCAGGCAGTTGTCCGGGGTGTTCATCCACACAAGGATCTGCTCACCGGCAGCAAAGCCAAACACCATGATGATTGCGCCCATGATCAGTGCCAGGGCGATACCATTATGCAAAGCTCGATTGACATTTCGCTTGTCCTCTGCCCCAAAAAACTGGGAAATCAGCACCGTAGCGCCGGTGGAAAGACCCACAAAGAATCCGGTGACCAGGCTGATCAGCGGCGAAGAGGCACCCACCGCCGCCAGAGCCTGGGTGCCCACAAAACGGCCCACCACGATGGTGTCCACCGTATTGTACATCTGCTGAAAAAAAGCGCCCAACAAAATGGGAAAGAAGTAGCTCAACAGCTGCTTCCAGATGACTCCATCGGTCACCTGCCGCAGCGCTTTCGTTTGCATGGATTTACCTCCCCAAAAAACAGGTTGCAAAAAACCGCTCTGGAATCCAGAGCGGTTTTTGAGCGAAGAAAACGAGAGGGCACATCTTAGTAGAACTTTCTCTTGTTCTTACGAGCGGCCTCGGACTTCTGCTTACGCTTCAGGCTGGGGCTGACGTAGTGCTCGCGCTTCTTAACTTCAGCGATAACGCCCTCCTTGGCGCAGCTCCGCTTAAAACGGCGCAGAGCGCTCTCCAGAGATTCGTTTTCCTTAACGCGAATTTCAGACATTGTTTTCCCTCCCTCCGATGGCATCCGGCTAAATCCTGGATGCTTTCAGGGCCTGTTTTCATGCAGGCTAGAGTATTATACGCCA